>CAZYWR010001088.1:0-5075 GCA_964651185.1 uncultured Polyangiales bacterium | reverse complement strand
ATCCGCCGCCAAGCGGCCGCCGAAGGTCACGTGCTCTCGGGAGCCCACGCGTTCCATCAACAGCTCCACCTCCGTAATCGGAGGGATCGCGCGCTGCGCGGCAGAATCGTCCAGCGGCCCGCTGGAGAAGAACCACACAGGTACTTCTCGCAGTGTCTTTTCGTGGCGGCTCACGAAGCGATGCGCGGCGCGATGCCAGCGATTGGCGTAGAGCGCTCCGCCCACGATGACGGCATCGAAACCAGCGATGCTCTGGACCTTCGCAGCAGGCATTGCGCTGGCGTCGAGCCCCTCCCAGCGCAGCGCGTCACCGAGCATCAGGCCGATGCCTTCTGTACCGCCACGCTTTGATCCCCATGTGACTAGGATGCGCATACTCCAATGATCCCAGGTAGACGGCCGGCGACGTGGCGCTCAACGCGACCGTCAGCGCACCGCGTAGGTCGAGCATTGGGCGCTGTCGCCACAGACCCACACGCGGATCGCTTCCGCGGCGCAGCCGTACGCTTCGTTGTGACGGCAGCTCGTCACCTTACAGGCTCCTACGCCCGCATGCGCAGGACGATGGCTGTGCTCCGTTGCGGCCAAGAATGTATCGCAGATCGGTTGGACGGCATCGCCGACGGTGATCGCCTGCGCGTGACACTGACCGCCGTCATTGAATGCGCATTCGCGCGCGCTGCATTCCGAGACTTCGGCGAGGGTAACCATGACTTTCATCGCGGACCTCCTTACCCTATCGCGTGCATCTCGCATGCCAGCGATCATTCCAAGGGCGCTTCGCATAGCGAGGGTCTTGCTCATCCGTTTGCCCCCAGAAGTCGCCTGCGACATTCGGCAGTTCGTAATGATTGTGAGCGAGCGAATGCGCGCACATCGACATGCCGCGAACCTTCCCGCGCAGATCGTGCGCAGGCAGCGAAGGAAACGCGCCAGTCTCGAGAGAGCTCATACCAATATGATGGTGAGAAAAAGCGACCTGGCGTGGAAGCTGCTGCTGCGAACCTCGGCGCGGCACGTTGCGTGGATGCCCTGCGAGCGCCAGACGCCGTACTGGAAGGCTTCCGCATTCCATGCGCCTGAGCGTCCGAGGACGCCCTTGATGGCCACCGTGCGAGAGAGCCCCCGCTCCTCTCGGCTTCAGCGTATACCAGACATGGGGGCTTGCCACAAGCCCGGGGTCATGCCGCACATTGCCGGTCGCACGCGACAAAGGGCAGAAGCGGAGGATCGAACATGCACGATGGATCCGGACGTGGTGCGGCCATGAAGAAGCATGCGGTGGTGATCGCCGGAGGAGGTCCGACGGGCCTGATGCTGGCGGGCGAACTGGCGCTCGCGCGAGCCGACGTCGCGATCGTCGAGCGACGCGAGAGCCACGACCTCGCCGGCTTGCGCGCAGGGGGCCTGCACATACGCACGATCGAGGTGCTCGATCAGCGAGGGATCGCCGATCGCTTCCTGTCGCAAGGACAGGTGGTTCGGGCCGCCCCCTTCGCGCGGATCTCGCTCGACCTCAGCGACTCCCCGACTCGCCACAACTACTTTCTCGCGCTCTGGCAGTACCGCATCGAGCGTATCCTGGCCGACTGGGTCTCTGAGCTCGCGGTACCGATCTATCGTGGATGTGAGGTGGCAGGTTTCGCGCAGGACGGCACCGGCGTCGACGTCGAGCTCTCTGACGGCCGATCATTGCGAGCGAGCTACCTCGTCGGGTGCGACGGCGGTCGCAGTCTGATCCGCAAGAAAGCCGGCATCGACTTTCCAGGTTGGGATCCGTCAACAAGTTACTTGATCGCCGAGGTCGAGACGGCCGAAGAGCCGGAGTGGGGCATTCGCCGCGGTGAAAAGGGCATCTATGCGATCGGCAAGCTGGAAGAGGGCAAGCGCGCGCGCGTCGTGTTGACTGAACAGCATATCGGCCGTGGCGATGAGCCGACCTTACGCGAACTCCGGGAGGCGCTCCTCGCCGCGTACGGCAAGGATTATGGCCTTCGCAGCGCCCACTACATCTCCCGGTTCAGCGATATGGCTCGGCAGGCAGCGTCCTATCGAGACAGACGCGTGCTCCTGGCCGGCGACGCCGCGCACGTGCATTCTCCAGTAGGCGGACAGGGACTCAACCTCGGCGTCCAAGATGCCGTGAATCTGGGGTGGAAGCTCGCCCAGGTGGTCCACGGCACATCGCCGGAGAGTCTGCTCGACACCTACCATGCCGAGCGGCACCCAGTCGGTGCCCGCGTGTTGCGCAATACCCTAGCGATCACGGCGCTCGACCGCGGCGAGGATCGCGTCAGCGCCTTGCGTGAGCTCATGTCCGACATGCTACGGCTAGACCAGCCTCGCAAGCACTATGTCACGATGATCTCGGGTCTGGACATTCACTACGACCTCGGCGAAGGGCACCCCCTGCTCGGCCGCCGCATGCCCGACCTCGACCTGATCACCGCCGACGGCCCCGAGCACGTGTTCACCCTCCTGCACGATGCCCGACCGATCTTTCTCCACCTCGGCGAGCCCGGGACCTTCGACATCACTCCATGGGCGGATCGCGTTCGCCGGATCGACGCTCGCTACGCTGGCGTATGGGAGCTCCCAGCGATCGGCACCGTCTCTGCTCCCACTTCCATCCTGATTCGTCCCGACGGACACGTCGCTTGGGTCGGCGACGGAACGGCCCAGGGCCTCCGCGATGCCCTTACCACTTGGTTCGGCCCGCCCCGTACGCCATCGCTCGTCTAACATTACATAACGACATGCAACATGTGCCACTGTCACATTCTTCGGGAGATTGTCATGAAGCACCACGGCGCGAGACGAAGAACATGGATGATCTCATTCGCGATTTGCTGCGTTGTTTCGTGCGGCGGCGACGATAGCCATAGCAAGTGCACGGTGTCTCCATGCCCCCTTCCCGGAGTATTTGATTTCGAGGCATGCAATTGTAACACGGGGGATGCGTCATTTCCTCCTTCGACTCCACCTGACGCTGGCATGGATTCGTCCGTGCTGTTGGACGGGGCCATGACGCTGAGGGATGCAGACGATGACGCTGGGGATGCTGGCGACGACGCTGCTCTCTGAGCGTTGAGCCCGTCGATGACGGAGTGCGCGCTGCGAAGCGCCAGGGGGGAGTCGCGCTCGAGCACGCGGGGCAAAACGAACGTTGCTAGGGTCAGCACCTGCGAACAGAGCGAAAAGCTCGACGACGATTTCGAGTCCAGGACGGACCTCAGCCGATCGGTGGCTTACCGGTGTAAACGGCCAACTGAGCGTCGAAAGCCCGCTTGTAGGCGGGCCGCGTTTCGCCGCGGGCGACATAGGCGGCTAGGTTCGGATATTCGTCCAGAATGCCCGAAGATCTCAACCTGAGCAGCACCGAGACCATCATCAGGTCGCCTGCACTGAACGCACCATCGAGCCAGTCGGCATCGGCGAGGCGACTGGAAAGCTGTCTCAATCGATCGCGGATGCGGTTCTCGACCAGAGGCAGACGCTCCTTCGACCACGGTTTGTCGCCCTCCAGCAGCCTGGCAGTCACGAGTTCGAGGATCGGCGGTTCCACCGTGTTGACCGCGGCAAACATCCATGTGATCGCGCGCGCCCGGGCATCGGCGTCGACCGGCAGCAGGCCTGCGTGGCGCTCGGCGATGTGGAACACGATCGCCCCTGTCTCGAACAGAACGAGATCGCCTTCCTCGTAGGTCGGAATCTGGCCGAAAGGATGAAGCGCCAGATGCGCCGGCTCCTTCATCGCACGAAACGAAACAAGACGAACCTCGTAAGGTTGGCCCACCTCTTCAAGCGCCCAGCGGACGCGCGTATCACGCGCCAGTCCCTTGCCGCCATCGGGTGAACGTTCAAAGGCGGTAATGATGATGGCCATCGTGACGCTCCTCCGGACGAAAATCGCGCCGCGCCTCGATAGCGGCAGCAACGGCCTAGGCGAGCAGCCGCCTGAGCGCGTTCCCCTCGGTGCGACCCGGCCGCCGCCTGTCGCACGGTCTGGCTAACTTCTACTTGAGCTGCCGCTCGATAATACCGGCTTAGGCGGCAACGTCCGCTAGATAATCCTCTCGTCGCGGCGAATTGCCCAACAACTCTGTATTCGCATCGACACCTCCGACGCGCAATAGAGTTACCGTCTAGGTCCTAAATTGGCAGCGAGCGTGGCGTCGGATGGATATAGCGTCCGAAGCTCCGCAGCTGGTCAGATCGCGAACACGCCCGCCAATCGAGCGCTGCCGCGCGCTCAGCGCACGAGTCTGACGAGCGTGCCGATGATGTGGTCGAGTCGGCTGCGCACGTCTCTGCCGACGCGCGGGATGTAGCCGATCGCCTCCGCGGTCTCGAGGTTGGCGAGCGTCTCGCGTGCCTCACCAAGGGCGATTTCGTAACTTTGCCGCCTGCGGCCGCCGCGTGTGCCTGCGCCTTCGGCGACGTTCAACGGGACGGCCGTACTCGAACGGCAGAGTTGCCGAGCGAGATCGCGATCGATGCGTGCGATGCGTTCAGCGTAAGGTCGGATTTCGCGGACCATGGCGATGCAGACGGGATAGATGCGCAACATGGGTGTCTCCTTTGTTCGCTTGCTCGTGACCCACCCCTCCCGCCCGGCGCGCAGGCGAGATCAACCCCGAAGCCCCGCGCAGCGGGGTGGCGCGCCAGCGCCACGGTTGAGCTCGCCGAGCACCGGGCTACACTCAGACCTCCACGAGCACCCCCCACCTGCGTTCCACAGTCACGTCCAGACGCCGCTCCAACCCATCGCGTTCACCCAAGCCCCAACGCACGCGCACGCCCCCACGCTCACGCCCGCCCTCGCACGCGCCCTCGCCCTCTCGCTCGCGCGAAGGCGGCAGAGCGGTGCGAGTGATCGCGAGCGGGAGCCAGCCGAGCGCGCGGACGGGCGTGAGCGCGAAAGCGGGCGTGAGCGCGTGGGCGAGCCGAGCGCGAGGACGAACGTACACGGTGAGAGCGAGGGCGAGGGCGGGCGCGTGGGCGAGCGTGAGCGCGAGCGCGTGGGCGGGCGTGAGGGCGAGGGCGAGGGCGAGGGCGAGGGTGAGCGTGAGCGC
>CAZYWR010001087.1:0-2813 GCA_964651185.1 uncultured Polyangiales bacterium | reverse complement strand
GCACGCCGCTCTTCTGCATCGCAGACAGCGCGCGGATGACCGTTTCGGTGCGCGCCGACACGAGCCGCGCCAGCGCCGTACGCGTCAGCGGAATAGGAACTTCGGCTCGGCCTCGTTCGTCCTCGTCACCAAAGCGCTCGTGCAGATGCAGAAGCAGCGTAGCCAGCCGCGCCGAGACGCTCCCCGCGCTGACGATATCGATCTTGGTGAACAGCGTGCGCGTGTGCTCGATCAGCGCCTGCTGGAGCGCGCTCGCCAGCTCTGGCTCCCTGCTGGCAGTCGCAGCCACCAGCGCGGCCGGAATGCGCAGCGCCTCGACTGCGGTCACCGCGATCGCGTCCGCGGGATAGGGCCCGCGCTCGATCGCCGCCACGTCGCCGACACTCTCGGTCGGGCCGAAGACGGCGAGCACGGCGGGCTCGCCCGACGCCGCGCGGCGTTGAATCTGCACGAGCCCGCGCTGAATGATGGTGAAGCTCTGCGCGAGCTGCCCGGCGCACCAGCACGTCTCGCCCTCGGCGAAGCGCGCGAGCGCCGCCTCTCTCGCCAACAGCACGAGCACGGGCTCGGGAACGCACCGCAGCAGCCGCGAACCGCGCAAGCCGCGCAGCGCCGGCGCCTGAGACGAAACCATGCTCCATGCTAGCGCGGAGCCGCGCCGGCGCGAAATGCGTCACGCTTTCCGTTCGAGCGCCACCCCCATCGGGAACAGCAGGTGGTTCTCGAGGTGAACGTGCTGGTGAAGATCCGCCTGCAGCTCCTTCAATCCCGCGTAGAGCGCGCCGTAGCTGCCGCACGCGCCCGACGGCGGGACGTAACCGCTGGTCACCTGCTCCAGTTCCCGCAGCAACACGGCGAGTTGCTCGTGCTCGACCTCCATCACGAGGACGGGGTCTTCTATCTTACCAAACGGCGTGGGCAGCCTCTTACCATGTGCCAGGCCGGCGATGTAGGGAAAGAGGACCCTCTCCTCTTTGAACATGTGCGGCATCAGGTCTGCGCTGATGAGGCCAATCAGCTCGAGCACGCGCCCGAGCTCCGGGTGTTTGTCGCCGTGGACCCGGAGCACCTTTTCGCCCAGCACGCTCAAGCGCTGCAAGGCCTCGCGCGTGGGCTTATGGTGATGTTGGACGATGTGCGCGATCAAGCTGGGCGCATCGTCGAACTGCTGGGGCGCGGGGCCCTGATCCGCGCTGGCCCGCAGCGCGGCGAGCACATCGTCGAGCGGCAAGCGGAGGGCGTTTGCGGCGCTCCGCAGCGGCTCGCGCCCGCGGCAGCAATAGTCGATGCCGAACTGCTCGAAGACGCGCGCGGCTCCTTTCACGCTGTGTGCGAGCTCGGCGACGCTGAGGGCTGGGTCGATGCTGGTCATGATCAGAGCTTGTGCGCAGCGCGCGCCGATGACGATGACATTTGTCATCGGGTATCCTTACCCGCACCCGCTTAACGCGCGGCGCGCGGTGCATACGAAATACAGCGAGTCCAGTGCCACGACCGTCGCAAGTGCAAACTCCGCTGTCTCGTCATGCGAACCTTTGGCCGCGTGAGCACGGCGCCTACGTGCAGCTCCTCGCGCCGCTCCTGTGGGCGTTGCTGTTCCTGCCGCCCTCGGGCGCCGCGCTGCTCTTGGCGCTCGGCGCGTGCGCGGCGTTCCTCGCGCACGAACCGCTGCTCGTCCTGCTCGGCCGGCGCGGACGCCGGATCTACGAGGCCGTCGCGGGCCGCGCGCGTGTGCGCGTCGCGGTGTTGGGGTCTGTGGCAGCGGCCTGCGCATGGACGGTGGCGCGGCTCGGCTCCGACTACGTCCGACTCGTCATGCTCGTGCCGGCTCTGCTGTGTGCGCTGACCGCGGGGCTCGTGTTACTGCATCGCGAGCGCACCATCTTGGGAGAGCTGGTGAGCGCGGCGGCCCTTACCAGCTTCTGCATGCCCTTGCTGGCGATCGCGCGGGCCTCCCTTTCGTCCACCCTCTCGTTCGGCGTCGGGTGGCTGCTCATCCACATCATGGCGACGCTCACCGCGCGTGCGTATGTGCACCGCAAGCGCGGCGAGGGTCGGTTGCTCGGGTATTGGGCAGCGGGTTCGATCGCGGTGTTCGCGCTCGCCGGCGTCTTGTCCGCGCGCGGCGTGGTCGCCTGGAGCTTCGGGCTCGCACCTCTGCCCTTCGTGGTCGCAGCCGTCGCGCTCGCCGTTGGCCGCTTCGCGCCGCGCACGCCGAAGACGCTGGGGTGGACGTTGGCCGCGGCCAACTTGTGGGCGCTCCTGTTCTTCGGCTTGAGCGCACGTACGATGATCTAACTTAGTGTGATGATGGCGAGGGCTATCTGACGTAGAAGACCACAGCGAAGGCATCGTCGGACACGAGCTCGAGGGCATCCGCCAACCCTTCGTCCGCGGCCGCGCTCGCCCGACCAAGGCCCGCGGCTCCGGCCTCGGGCTACCTCTGGTCGACTACGTCGCGAAGCTCCACCACGGCGTCCTCGAGCTACGCGCCCACACTCCCGCGGGCCTTTGCGCCGAGCTCAGGCTGCCCTCATGGAGCGCCACGGCGCAGGGGTAAGGCTCGTGACAGCACACCTCGACGTCGCAGCAGGTGGCCCTTACGCCGCTTACTCTCGCTAGTTCACGCGATCGCAATCGGGCCGTCATGGGATGGGTGGCGCTCCCTGTGCCATGCGCCCCGTCGAGGCGGCGCGGGTGAGCCGCGCGAACACCGCCGCAACGACGCGATCACAACGTGTCAGGTGGAAAGCGTAAGCTTTGTTCTCGTTGGCTTTCAACGCCGCGAATAGATCGCGCTGCAAGCGGACGCG
>CAZYWR010001086.1:0-2866 GCA_964651185.1 uncultured Polyangiales bacterium | reverse complement strand
TGGCGGGAGGGACGCTCGTCGCGTGTCCGCTCGGATCTTTCGCCGCGCTCGTCGCGCGCGCGTTCGCCGCGCACCGGGATGATCTGGAGCCTGCGCTCCATCCCCTCGCCCTCGGAGCGCGTGCTCACGCCGGGAAACTTCGCCAACGATACGTGGATGACCCGGCGATCGCGCGCCGACATCGGCTCGAGCGTGACCGCGCGACCCGAGCTCACGGCGCGCTTGGCTTCGCGCTTGGCCATCGAGACCAGGCCGTTGTCGTGCCGCTCGCGGTAGTCGCCAGAATCGAGCACGATGTGGCGCCGCTCGTCAGGCTCGCGGTTGACGATCTTGTTCACGAGAAACTGCAGGGCTTCGAGCGTCATGCCCTTCTTGCCGATCGCGCGGCCCGCGTCGGGACCGTCGATATCGAGCACGACCTGCTCGTCGTCCTCGCGCACGTGCACGCTCGTCTCGAGCTCCATGCGGTCCAAGATGCCCTGGGTCACGCGGCGTGCGGCCTCAGCCTTGCCGTCGTTCTGCGCTGCTCGCGGACGGCCGGAGCGCTCGCGTCCGTCCCGCTCTCGGCCGCGCTCCTCTTCATCGACGAACAGCGCGCCGTCCATGTTGTGTCTACGCTCGTCCACGTCCTGTCCTCCGAGGCGACGGCGCGTCGTTCGATGCGCCCGATGGCGAGCCCGTCCCGCCCACGTCGCCCGCCGCCGCTGCAGCTTGCTTGTGAGCCAGCCGGTACTCGATGAATCGCTGTTGAACGATGCTCAGCACCGAGTTGGTGAACATATAAAGGCACAGTCCGGCCGGCAGAAAAAGCATGAAGCTCGTGATCATCGCGGGCATCACGTAAAGCATCATCTTGGCCTGCGCGGGATCCATCGTGCTCGGCGTGATCTTCTGCTGCACCCACATCAAAATGCCGAGCGCGATCGGCAGCACGTAGTAGGGATCCGGTGCTGCGAGGTCTTGCCAGAAGCCGAAGAAGGGCCGCTTGAACAGCTCGACGTTCGTCGAGAGCGAAGTGTAGAGCGCCCACCAAACGGGAAGCTGCAAGAGCTGCGGCAAGCACCCGCCGAACGGGTTGATCTTGTGCTTGCGATACAGCTCCATCATCGCCGCGCCCTTCTTCTCGCGGTCGTCGGCGTACTTCTCGTTGAGCGCGTCGATCTCGGGCTTGAGCCGGCGCATGGCTGCGATCGACGCGAAGCTCCTCGCGGTCAGAGGATAGAGCACCACCTTCACGAAGATGGTCAGCAGGATGACGGCCAAGCCCCAGTTGCCGATCACGTGATCGTGGATGAACGCCAAGAGCCCCACCAAACCGCGCGCGATCGAGTCGATGCCCGGCAAGCCGCCGACGTACGATGCGCGCGACAGCCCGTGCCCCGCCGCCGCGAGCTCTTTCGGGGTCTTGGGCCCGAGATAGGCGAGGCTGCGGACCACGGCGTCGCCATGCGGCGGGAGCTTGAGCGTGGGATGCAGCAGCGCGACCGTCAGCAGCGAGCCGTCGGGCTTGTCCTTGGTGCCACCGCGATCCGAGCCCGAGAGCTCGCAGCGCTCGAAGGCGCCGCCGTCGCGCGCGATCGCTTGCGTAAAGTACACGTTGTCGAGCGATCCGAAGGCGATGGAACCCGAGAAGCTCGGCTGGTCTTCGACGACGTCTGAGCGATCGAAGCGCTTGGGCGTGCCGTCGACCATGCACATCCCGCCCGCGCTGAGCGCGGAGCGGCCCGCCAAAAAGCCGCCTTGCTCGTGGCCGCGGCGCACGTAGTGGTAGCCGCGCTCGCGCACCTGCACGCTGTGCGGCACGTCTGCGTCGTTGTGGACGTGCAGCGTGGACCACAGCTCGAACGGCCCCGCGCCCACCTCGATCTTGCGGACGAAGGTGAGCTCGCCCGCTTTGACCGTGAAGCGCGCCGCGCGCGTGCCGAGCCGCTCGATCTGCCAAACGGCGTCTTCCGGCAGCTCGACGCCGGTGAGCTCGAGTGACAGCGGCAAGTAGGCCGGCTTATCGGTGGTGACGAGGTCGATGGGCCGGCCGTCGCGCTCGTATCGTGGATCTTTCAGCACGTAATGCGCGAGGCCCGTGCGCTGTGCGGTCAAGGTCGCGCGAAAGCCTTCGCTCTCGAGCGTCACGAAGCGGCTCGGATCGAGCGAGCCACTCGGCTGGCCGTGGGGGGCCGGACGCGCGCTCTGCCGCGCCGGCGCGGACGAGCGCGAGCCGCACGCCGCGAACAGCACGGCGGCCCACGTCGTCAGCGCGAGCAACCACATGACTTTGCTCGCGCGCGTCAGCGGGCGCTTCGGTACGACTTCGCTCGCGCGCGCCAGCGCGCGCTTGGACGAGCGCGACAATCCGTGTTGCATGACGACTCCAAACGAGTTTTGGCAGGCACGGGCACGCTGCGCGCCGGCCGCGGGAGAGCGGGCGGAGGCGGATCGTAGCCCCCGCGGTGAAAGGGATGGCAGCGCAGCAATCGCCGTAGCGCCAACAGGCTGCCACGCGCCGCGCCGTGCAGCTCGATGCAGCCGGCAGCGTAGCGCGAGCAGCTCGGCTCGAAGCGGCAGCTCGGCCCGAGCAGCGGCGACAGCGTGAGCTGGTACAGCCGAATCAGCGCGAGCAGGAGCTTCTTCATGAGCGCCCCGTGCGTGCTGGCGCGGCCTTGCGCCGGGCCGCTCGCAGGGCCGCGCTGGCCTGCTCGAACTCGCGTTCCACGTCCTGGAGGCTGTCGACCTTGCAGCCTGTCTTGGCGATCACGACCAGCTCGGAACCCTCCGGAAACAACGCGCGGCGCTGGCGGAAAGCCTCGCGCACCAGACGTTTGAGGCGGTTTCTGCGCACTGCCTTCCCGACCTGGCGCGAGACCGTGCT
>CAZYWR010001085.1:0-5044 GCA_964651185.1 uncultured Polyangiales bacterium | reverse complement strand
ACGAGATGCTGCAGGCTGTCGAGTGGGCGCTCGCGCAGGACGAAGACTCCGACAGCCCCATCTACGGCAAGGTCGACCGCGATCACATCGGTGCGCTCGGCCATTCACAAGGCGGTTCGGGCACGGTCATGGCCGGTCAAGACGCGCGCATCAGCGCGATCGCACCGCTCTCTGGCGTGCCCCTCGACGACACCGAAGAGGAGGTCGGTAAGATCCAATGCCCGACCTTCTACATCACGACCACGGGAGACGTCGCGACGCCGGACACCGTACAAATGGCGTTCGACGCCACGCCTACGCCGGCCGTGTTCGGCACCACGAACGGCGGCGATCAAGATGAGTACGCGGATACGGACGACGATCCTGGCAGCATCCGCGCCTTCTCCGGGTTGACCTCCAACGACGGCAAGCGCACGCGCGCCGCGATCGCCGCCTGGTTCGACTGGCAGCTCAAGGGCAAAGACCAACTGCGCGCCTTGTTCGTCGGAGACGATTGCGGATTCTGCCAAGACTCCGATGACTGGAGCCAGCTCCAGAGCAAAGGGTTCTGAAACCCGCGAAGGGAACCGCGCTTATGGCGCCGTCGCCGGCGGGTCCTCGGCTGCTGTCATGGGCACCACCTGCCCGCTCGAGAAGGTGGGCACGAAGCGGAACGACGGATCGTACGAGGTGCCGGCGTCGAACGAAAACACCTCACGATTGAACTGCGGGAACAGGAGCCGCAGACCGAGCCCGACGGCATGGTGCAACCGGAGCTCGCTCAACTTGGTGTACACCGAGCCGACGTCGTAGAAGACCACCGCGCCGAGGTGGACGGCTTCCCACTCGAGCGGCAGGGTGCGCAGCTCGAAGTTGGCGAGCACCTTACTCGCGCCGTAGCCGCCGAACTCCTGGCTCGAATAGCCGCGCAGACCGTTGCTGGCCCCGAGCGTCACGTAGGTGCGCGCGGTGTCGTTACGGTGCGCCTCGACCAGCGCGCGGGTGACGATGCGGAAGCTCCGGCACAAGACTGGCGTGGCGGCGCGGAACAAGCCGTCGAGGCGCTGATCGACCAGGTTGTCCTGCTCGTAACGCGTGCGACCGCCGGCGCGCGCTTCGATCAAGAAGCCGCCTGGCGCGAGCAGAAACCCTGCCGCTGCCGAGAACACCCAGGAGTTGCTGTTCGAGCCGAAAGCGGAGAGCGGCGCGCGCACCGACAAAGTCGCGCTCGGCCCGAGCCGCACGTTCTCACTCTGCCCGTAGGTGGCCAGGTTCTCGAAGCGCTGATACGCGGGGATCAAAATGTCGTACGTAAAGATTGGACCGATCTCCGTACGTTGACGCGGCAGCACCTGACTCGCGAAAGCCGGCGCCAGCTCCGCCGGCAGCTGCGTCTCGCGAATCGGCCTCGCCCTGAGCGCGCGCACATCCCAGCCGCCTGACCACGTCTGCTTGAAGCGCTCGCCGAGCCGGATTTGACCGATCAGCGAAGAGGTCAAGTCGTGCTGGCGCCATACGCGGTTCGCGAACGGACCATCCGGATCGGCGCTCGGCGAAGGGAACACGCTGTACTTCTGACCGACCAAACGCCGCGCCACGAAGTCGTCGTACTCGACGTCGGCGAGCCAGGCGTAGCGCTGGCGCAGGTAGTAAAAGGGCTGGCCAAACTCCAACTCCCAGACGCTGCCCTCCGCTCGTCCGCTCGCGCGATTGAACACGACGCCCGTGGTCTCGGTGATCGTGAACGTGGTGCCCCAGATGCGCCGTGCATAAAATTGCTGGTCCAGCGTGTAGCTCTTCGGCAAGAGAACGAAGTCGCCGGCGAGCAGCTTGTTGCGTCCGAGAAAGTTGCGCTCCGTCAGCCGCAGCGTGAGCTCGTTGACGAACGTGGTCACATTGAACGCGGTCTCGAGCCGCAGGCTCCAGAGATCACGAGTGTGCACGACCACACCCACTGCGTCGGGGTCGTCCGTTCGCACGGGCACGATGCGCACCAGCGCGAAGATCGCCATCCCGCGCAGGTTGCGCATGGTCTCCTCGCTGCGCGCGACTTGGAAGGGATCTCCTTCGTGAAACAAGAGCTCGCGCCGCACGATCCGCTCGCGCGTGGTCGCGTGGAACCAGTTGAACCAGGTGGGCCAGATCTCATCGCCGACGAACACGTCGTCGCGAACGATGCGGATCCAGGCGATGCGCTTTCCCTCCGGCGCAGGAGCGAGCTCCAGCCCGGAGCGGCGCAGGAGCTGCTCGGTGCGCTGCCACTCGTAGGTGTCTGCGCGCGCGCTCGCGGCGCTGAAGCACACGAGCGCGAACACGAGCAGCGGAGCTAGAGCGCTTTTCGCTCGCGTTGAGGGCGCTGGGCGACGTGGATTTCGGCCTGAATCAAGGGGGCGCGCGCAGCCAGGTGCGGCGAGCATGGACGGCGCCGAGTCAGGCTGAAAGACCGAGCCCGGCGCCGTCAACTCGAGCGAAGAGCGCTCTGGACGCATGCGATCAGCGCAGCGCCGCCCGCGCGAGCGGGGGCGCCACGCGCGCCGCCAGCTCGTCGACCGGCCACAGTACCAGGTCGGGCAACCTCGGCACGGGCCGGTCGGAGTGATGAAGCCCGAGCTGATGCGCGAGCAGGCGCACCCAGCCGAGCGGCGCAGGAAGCCCCCACGGCGTGATGCGCCGCTGACGCAAGAGCGCCGCCAGCGAGAGCGCCGGCACCGGCCGCGCGGCGCGAGCGAGCGCGGCCGGCATCGGTTCGCCGGCCTGCTCGAGCAAGCGCACCAGACGCAGCAACAGCGCCCAAGCATGATCGCTGCCCATGAGCCGGCGCACCCGCGTCAGCTCGAGCTCCGGGGCAGAGCGGCGCAATAGAAACGCGAGATCGACGATCCAGAGGAGCACCGGGCCGAGCTCGGGCGCGTGGCCGTGCATGTGGGCGGCCAGGTGCGCGAGCATCGCGTTCGGCTCGAGCACGCGCGCGCGCACGCCACGGATACGCTGCAAGGCGATCTCATAGGTGATGGCTTGCCAGGGCTCGCCGTCGAACATCGGCAGCCTGCGGTGCGCGTCGCAGAACACACCCGCGCGATTCATGAACGTGATGCTGTGGCGCTGCACAGCGTGATGAAAGCTCGGACGAAAGCCGAGCTCGGCGAGCAGCGCGAACAGCGCCTCGTCGCGGCCCGGCGCGGCCAACAAGTCGAGGTCGCTCATCGGCCGGGTGGAGAAGTCCGGATAGTAAGAGTCGGCGAAGAGAATGCCTTTGAGCAATACCGGCGCTTCACCGCGCTGCGACGCCGCGCGCAGCACGCGCGCGAGGGTGATCATCAGGAGCGCGTTGCGCGCGCGCACCTGCTCGTGCATCTCCGCCAGCCGTGCACGCGCCTCCTCCGGCACGGTCGCGTGCAGTCCGTGCTCGCGCAAGCGATACGCGATCAGCGGAAAGACCTTGTGCGGGGCGAGCACGTCCAAGGCACCTAGCCAGCTAGCCGGACCGCTCTCCGCGACCGCGCGCCGCGTGCCGGACGCGAGCCCGCCCTCGGCGGAGGTCAACATCAGCTGGAACAGGGCATCGACGAGAGACTGCACGCGCGCACGAGCATACGCGAAAGCGGACACGGCTTCTGCAATCAGCGTGGCCGCGGCGCGTGAGTGGCGATTTCTTTCGCCCGCCGCGGCAGGGCCAAGTTCCCGAGCGCCGTGTCAGAACTGGAGCAGCGTGCCGTCCCGGGTCGCGCGGCGAACGGCCTTGCCGAACGCCCAAAGGCTTGCGGGGCCGAGCACGGCGGCGTAGGCGACCAGAACCCAGAGGTGATGACTCACCTTGGCGAAGGGCTCACCCTTCAACAGCACCTCGCGCAAGGCCTCCACGCTGTGGGTGATGGGCAAGAGCTCGGAGAGCGTGAAGAGCCATTTCGGCAGGATCTGCGGCGGGTAGATCACCCCGCCCAGGAGGAAGAAGGTGGCCGAGATCAGAGGTCCGATCGGGTCGCCGCGCTTGAAGACCATCGTGAAGCTCGCCGAGAACACGCCGATGCTCACGAACACCGCAGTGGTGACGGCGATGAGCGCGAGCGCCAGCCCGAAGCTGCCCGGGAGGGGAATGTCGTAGAGCAGCGCGCCCCCGCCGATGAAGGCCAGCGCGCTCGCGCTCGACCAGAGAAAGCCCCAGCTCGACGACGCGAGCACCAAGGCCGACAGGGAGACCGGCGCCATCAGCACCGCTTCGAGCGTCCCCATGCTCTGCTCGTTGCGCAGCGCGTTGGCGAAGCTCGCATAGCTCGCCATGAAGAAGTTCATGGTGCCCACGCCGATCACGCTGAACGGGAGAAAACCGCCGTATTCACGTGTGCTGGCCACGTCGCCCATGAGCTCGGCAGGCAGGTACAAGATCAACAGCGGAAAGAGCGCGCGGCCGATCGACAGCAGAAAGTCGAGCCGATAGCTCGTCGCAAGCCGGAAGTCGCGCGCCAAGAAAGCCCAGAACGTGCGACCTGCGCCGTGCCCGCTCACGGCGCCTCCATGCGTGCCTCGACGGCTTCGAGCACGTGGCGCAACCCGAAGTGCACCGTGTCGCAATCGAGCACGACCAGTCCGGCGCGCAAGGCGAGCTCGAGCGCGCGCTGCAGGCGTTCGTCGCCGGCGCGGCGCAAAAAGCGCAGCTCGAACGAGCCGTCCGGACGGGAGCCGCGTTCGACATCGCCGAGCTCCGCGCCGAGCTCCGCCCAAAACGACGCGCCCGGCGCGCCACGCAACACGAGCACGACGCGCTCGTCGCGGGCGTACTTGTCGCGCAAACTCGCGAGCGGCGCGCATTCGATCACACGCCCGCGGCTCAGGATCGCCACACGCGCGCACAGCTCCTCGATTTCGGCCAGATTGTGCGTGGTGATGAGCACGGTCTTGCCGGCGCCCGCGCCCGCCCAGCCGGCCAGCGCACGCCGCAGCCCGTCGGCCGAGATCGGATCGAGGCTGCGCGTCGGCTCGTCGAGCAACAAGAGCGGCGGATCCGGCAACAGCGCCCGCGCGATCGCCAACCGCTGCTTGTTGCCTGCGGAATACTCTTGGAAGCGCC
>CAZYWR010001084.1:0-5260 GCA_964651185.1 uncultured Polyangiales bacterium | reverse complement strand
GAGCTCGCGATCGAGCTCGGCGGCGAGCGCGCGCTGCGCGTCATCTTCAACTCGCTTCCACAGAAATGGAACACCACCTACGCGAAGAGCGAGCTCGAGGCCTACGCCGCGCAGGTCACGCGCTTACCGGTAACGAGCTCGCTGACGGCGCTGGTAGGCGGCCGGCTCTATTCGGTGTTCTTCTGGAATCGCGTGATCGCCATCCGCTATCTCGCAGAGCGAGCCACTCTCGTGGAGGCGACCTGGCGCTTGCGTCTGCACATCGACGATGCGCAGGAGATCCTCGGCGAGGGCTGGCCGGAGAAGTGGACGGTCGGCCAAGAGGCGCGCGCGGCGCTGCGCGTCGTCGCCGCCCGCCAGGGCTCCTCTCCGCCGCGCGCCATCAGCGAGTCTCCTTCGCCGTGATCGGCTTGATGTCCAGCCGCTCGAGATCGCCATACTCGTCGAGACGCGCCCGGAGGGCCCAGGTTTCGATGTCGCCGCGACAGGTGCGGTCACGCTGGGCGATGATTAGCAGAGTGCCGTGCGAAGGATGGCTCTCGACGCTGAAGGCCCAGCTCAGAACTGCGGGCAGCTTGAGCCCCAACCAAGCCAAGGCTGCTTCATCGTGTACTCTGAACGGTGCACATGGCGGAGGCTTCACGGTCGCGGCGATGTCACGCGGAAAACGCTGCTCTGCGGGAGGCCCTAGGACGTAATTGTGGGCCATGATTTCGTAGGCGCGGCGCAGCGTCTCCACGGCGCGCAGCCGCTCCCGCTGGCCGGCCGGGGGCGCAGCGGCCGGATCGCGGTACAAGGTCGTGGCGCCCGCTTCTCCCAAACCAGCAGCGTCGACCCGTAGCTCCACTTGCGGCGCGGCACGCCAGTCTCCATTCGGAGGGACCTCGTAGCGAAGCACGAACGGCTTCATGCTGGCCTGCGGCTGCGAAACCGTGGCCGACCAGGCGCTCGGTGTATCGCCGCGCTGGAGGTCGAGCACCTCACAGCGGTCGTTACGCGCGTAACACACCATCGCATCGAACAACTCGCCGTCGAGATAGAACAGATGCTGCCAGACATCTCCCTCAGAACGCAGATAGCCGGCGCGCGGATCCAACTGGACGTGGCCCCGGAAGCTGATGACCGAGCTCTCTCCCGTTTCGGTGCTCCTTGCTGCGCCTGCCTGCGCCGGAGCCGTGCGGCTCGCATGACTGCCGCATCCCCACGACCCAGCGGCGCAACGCAGCGCGAGCGACAGCACCTGATGAGGGTGCCGCGGCGGCGAGCGGACCGCGGCCGCGCCGGCATACGAATGGTGCGCGGTCACGGCGCCCTCCGATAGTCGAGTTGGTAGCGGACTGGTTCGGGCAGATGGGAGGACTCGATCCGAACTTCGTGTCGGAGCATCTTACCGTCGTCCAGCACGCGGAAGGTATGGCGACCGCTACCGCCGTCGCTGAGGCTCTCCATCTTCAGCACCCCCGCAGGCGTCAAGGTGTAACGAATACGCACCGGATCGCCGGTCGCGCTCTTCGCGTTCTGCCACGCACCCTGGGCCGCGCGGGTGTCTCGCCCGTGGCCGAGATTCACGCGGACCGTCTGGTCGGCGATCGCGATTTCGAGCTTGTCGATCGCTGGATTGGCTGCGAGCAAGCGCGAGCGCGCGGTCGGCTTCGCGAGGGCGAACATGTCGTGGATGCTCCGATCTACGGCTTGCTCGATCTCGGCGCGCCCTTGATCGCTCGCCGCGTTGACCCACGCCCCGTTGAAGCGCGCCTCGGCCTCGGAGCCGCCCTGGCCGGTGAGCGCGCAGACGGACAATGCGAGCAGTCCATACTCGAGCCGCGGCAGACGAACGCGCATGGTCGTCTCGTTCTGCCACGCGGTCTGGTCGCGCGCGTTCGTCCATGGCAGGTCGCGCGCGACGCTTTACCCGCTGGCGCGCGAAAGCACGAACGTTTGCTGTTCTGGCGCACGACATACAGGCCGCGGAGCTGTGATCTCAAAGCGCCTCGGAGCGCACGCAAGTGCGAGCTTTGTGCACGCGCGCGACCACTTCGGCGTAGAGTAGGAAGATGTCGCGTCTCACTGGCTGGCGTCGGGTCGCCAGCGCCATGTGGTCGGCGCCGAACGACCCGCAGATCTTCGGCTCCTTGGAGGTGGACGCCACGCGTGCGCTCGCGTTTCTCGAGGCGGCGCGCGCGGCGGGCCACCGGCTCACGCCCACCCACCTGGTCGGCCGCGCCGTGGCTTGTGTGTTGGAGCAAGTTCCCGAGCTGAACGTGCGCATCGTCGGCACCCGCGCGGTCCCGCGCGAGAGCGTCGACGTGTTCTTCATCACGGCCGTCGAGAGCGGCAAGGATCTTTCGGGCGTGAAGGTGGAGGGGGCTGATCGACGGCCTGCGGTCGCGGTCGCGGCCGAGCTAGCCGAGCGCGCCGCCGCGCTGCGCAAGGGAAAGGATCGCGAGTTTGCGCGCAGCAAGCGGCTGATGGATCGGCTGCCCGGGCCGATCCTCTGGGCGGGCCTGCGCGCATCGGCGCTCTTGACCGAGCAGCTGCAGCTCGAGATTCCGGCGCTCGCCCTGCACAAGAGTCCGTTCGGAAGCGCGATGGTCACGAGCGTGGGCATGTTCGGACTGCCGCACGGCTTCGCGCCTTTGTCTTGGCTCTACGACGTGCCTTTGATCGTGCTGGTGGGCGAGATCGTGGAGCGCGCGGTGGTCGTGGATCATCAGGTCGTGGCGCGCCCGGTCATCCCCGTCTGCGCGACCGTGGACCACCGCTACGTCGACGGTTTTCATCTTTCCCTAGCGGTGCGGGCGCTGCGCGCTTATCTCGAAGATCCCTGGGCGCGCGAGCCGCCGCTCCAGCCGCCCGAACCGGGTGAAGGCCCATGACCGTCGATGGTTTCCATCCCTGCCACACCGCGCCTTTCGTCGGCTACCAGCCCGCGCGCGCGCACGCGTTCTTCAGCGCCGTGCACAAGCTGGCGCACGGTTTGAAAGTGGAAGTCACCGGCCTCGAGCTCATCCCGCCTGGGCGGGCGCTGTTGGTCGCGAATCATAGCTTCGGCTGGGACGTCATCTTTCCGATGGCCGCGGTCGCCGCGGAGCTCGGCCGTCCGGTCTGGGTGTTGGGCGAGCACCTCTGGTGGCGCATTCCGTTTTTGCGCCGGCTCGCCACCACGGTCGGGGTCGTCGACGGCACGCCGGAAAACGCCGACCGCCTGCTCGCCGCCGACGAGCTGCTCCTGGTGCTCCCGGGCGGACTGCGCGAAGCCGTCAAGCCGCGCGAGCTGCGCTACCAGCTGCTCTGGGGCAACCGCTACGGCTTCGTGCGCACGGCCTTGCGCAACCGCGCGCCGATCGTCCCGCTCGCCTCGATCGGCACCGACGAGCTCTTCGACTTCATGGGCAACGCCTACGAGCGCGGGTCGCGCTGGATCGGGCGAAAGGCCTTTCCCATCCCCTTGCCCGCGCGCATCTTGCCCATTCCGCACCTGGTCCGGCCGCGCTTCGCGTTCGGCGAGCCCGTGCGACTCGCCGCAGAGCCGGAGGCCGCGGCGGACTTCGAGGTCGTGCGGCGGCTTCGGCGCGAGGTGGAGGGCGCGCTGCACGAGCTCATCGAAAAGGAGCTCGCGGAGCGCGCCGGCATCGATCTCGACTGAGGCGCGAGTTCTCGCGTGCGCCGCACCTGCGCCCACATACACATGATAGCGCCTGCCTGACAAAGCCCTTTCGAGCGCGTGAGCCCGCCAGTTAGGATCGACTTGCGGGGGCGCGCTCCTCCGGGTCAGTGAGGACACGGCTTTCATGTTCGATGCACGTAGTGAGGCTCGCTTCGTGGAGCCTCCTTGGTTCACCGGGCTGTCTGCCGCCCACGAAATCGCCGCCATCCCACCCCAAGCCACGATCGCGGGCATGTACCTCATCCCGCTGGTGGAAGCGGCGAAGAAGATAGGCCGTCCGCTACCCTCCGCGCGGGCGCGCTACACCGCCTACAGCTTCTACCCGCTGCGCGAACACGCACAGCTCTTGATCGAAGGGGCAGAAGCGATCTACCCGGACAGACCGCTGCGCCTCGCGTTGCGCAAGCTCGGACGCGGCGCCACGGGCGCGCTGCTCAGCTCGACGCTCGGTAAGGTCGTGCTGAGCGCCGCCGTCGGCCCGGCCGAGGCCGTGCAACAACTGGCGAAGACGTACTCGCTGAACCTCAAGCCCGGCCACGGAGAGGTGCTGATCTCGGAGAGGGGGCGGCTCGTGGTCGAGCTGCGCGACATCTACTACTTTCTGGACTGTCATCACGTAGGCGTGATGGAGGGTATCTTACGGTATGCGGGCGTAGACGGTGAGGTCCGCATCAACAGTATCGGCCGCAGCCGCGCCGAGTACCTCTTGACCTGGAAGTAAGATATAGGGAGATCGCGCTCAGCCCAACAAGGCGCGAAACCTGCGGAGCAGCGCGGGGCCCTCGTTCTGCGCACGGACGCCGCGCAGGAGCGCCTCCGGATCGAGCCCCTCGCCCGCGATCGTGGCGGCGCGCAGCTCGATGTAGGCGCGCGCGATCTCGGCGTCGAACTCGGGATGAAATTGCACGCCCCACACGCGCTCGCCGACCCGGAAGGCACTGTGCGGGTCGCGCTCGCAACGCGCGAGCAGCACCGCCTCTGCAGGCAGCTGGAGCACGCTCTGCGAGTGGCTCACGTGCACGAACACGGGCGCGCGCGCACCACCGAACAGCGAATCGTCCGCGGCGTGAGACGTGAGCTCGAGCTCCGTGCTGCCGACGTTGCGGCCGGCTGGGTTGTAGCCGACGAGCCCGCCCAGCGCGTGCGCGAGCAGCTGATGGCCGTAGCACACGCCGAGCACGGGCACGCCCGCGTCCACGGCGCCGGCGAGAAAGGCGGCGCTGGCCTCGCTCCACGGCTCGCGATCGGTGACCATGGCCGCGCTGCCGGTGACGACGACGCCGTCGTAGTCGTACGTGCGCGGCACGTCTGCGCCGTCGACCACCCGCGCCACCTCGAGCTCGCACTCGTCGAGCCCGAGCCCCTCTCGGAACCACAGGTCGTAGTCGCCGCGCACGAGCGCGAGCTCCTCGAACGTATGGCCGACCTGAAGCAGCAAAACCCGCGGCATCCTGCCGCCGCAGCATAGCGCCGCGGGCGCGCGAGGGAAGCGACTGGCGCCGCGCGCCACCCGGCACGCGCTAGGATGCGACCATGCGTGGCCTCCTGATGCGCTGGGTGCGCGGGCTCGGCGGCTCGATCGAGCGTGCACGG
>CAZYWR010001083.1:0-8198 GCA_964651185.1 uncultured Polyangiales bacterium | reverse complement strand
TTTCCGAATTGCTGCCGATGCACGTCGCGAGAATTCCGCGCTCGGCGCGGCACCCCTCCTCGCCGCACGTCGCACTCGCGCCCCCGGCTCAGCTCGAGCGCAGCGATCGCGTACGGCCGCTGCGCACGCTGTCGCGGCGCGTGCCGGGCACCCGGGCGCCCCATTCCCAAATGCGCGGCAAGCCCGCGTAGAGCAGCCGCTGGTAGAGTCCCGACGGCAGCCAACGCCGCAGCAGCTCGAAGGCGTGCGCGTCCCACGTGGCTGCGATCCACAGACCGGGACGTTTGCGTTCGATCGTCTCCGCGATCGTCTCCGCCACGTCGCGCGGCGTGTGGAAGGTCAGCGTCATCAGCGCGCGGATCAGCTGATTCATGTTGTTGTAGTGCGGATGGTAAGGATCGCGGCGATCCTGCAGCGCGACCGCCCCCTGGGCCGTGAAGCGCACCTTGGTAAAACCGTCCGAGTTGATGAAGCCAGGGCGCACGAGCGAGACGCTGATGCCCCATGGGCGCATTTCGTACCAGAGCGCCTCGGACGCGCCCTCGAGCGCGAACTTCGAGGCGCTGTATACGGACAAGGTCGGCATCGCCGTCATGCCGCCCACCGACGAGACGTTGATGATGCGGCCGAAGCACTGCGCGCGCATGGACGGCAGCGCCAGACGAATGAGCGCCATCGGCCCGAAGAAGTTGGCATCGAGCTGGGCGACGCTCTCGGCTTCGGTCACGTGCTCGGACACCGATCGATAGCTGAGGCCGGCGTTGTTCACCAGCACGTCTACGCCGCCCCAGCGGCGCGCGACCGCCGCGATCACCTCACGGCGCTGCGCGTCGTTCGTGACGTCGAGTGGCAGGAGCATCACGCGGGGCCCTTCGTGCACGCCCTCTTCGCGAAAGCGCGCGAGCGACGAGGCGCGCGCCGTCAGCACCAGCCGGTGATCGCTCTCGAGCAAGATCTTCGTCAACTCGAGCCCGATGCCGGTGCTCGCGCCCGTGATCAGGATCGTGTACGGGCCGACCTTGTGCGCGCGCCGGCGCCCGAAGAGGCGCAGAAAAGCCTTCGACGCGTTGCGCACCCCAGCGAGCATGGCGACGACGCGTCGCAGCGAGCGCTGCGCAGGCAGCACGCTCAACTTGGGTAACGTCTCCTCGTCGTCGTGTTCGTCTCCGGTTTGGGGGTCGAATCCGGCCACGATCTGCGCACGCTATCACGGCCGTCGAGCGCGCCTTCACGCGTTTCGGCGCCCATGATCTCGCGGCCGCCCCGGCGCGCGAGATCGCAGCGACTTTGCTCGCCTCCGCCGCGGACGCGCAGCCGTCGACAGTAAGGTGCCTTACGCGGCTGCTCGCGTGAGCTCAGCCGAGCAGAAAATTGCCGCGCCCGAGCGCGACCGGCTCGTCCGGGTCCGACTGATAGGCGCGCATGCGCACGTTGGCGATGCGCCGCCCGAGCCGCTGCACCTCGGCGTCCGCCACGAGCTCCTCGGCGCGCGCCGGGCGCAAGTAGTCGACCGTGAAATCGATGGTCTTGGCGAGCGGAAGACCGCGCTGGTGGATGAGCTCGAAGAGCGCGACGTTCTCGAGGCAGGCCCCGACCACGCCGCCGTGCAGCGCCGGCAGCCGGATGTTGCCGATGAGATGCGGCTGGAAGGGCAAGCGCAAGATCACGCGCCCTCCCTCGCAACGCGCGCGCATGCCCATGAAGCGCGTGTACGGGAGCTCTGCCAGCAAGGCGTCGTAATCACCGCTCTGGCGCGCGGCGAGCGCGATGTCGTCGAGCGCGCTCATGGCGACTTCGGCGCGCGGCGGATGAAGGTGGCCGTCAGGTGTGCGATCGCGCGCTCGCGCTCGCCTTGATGGCAAAGCCCGCGCACGAACACGATCTGCCGCGTGACCCGGTAACACTCGGCCTCGCCGAACAGATCCAGCTTGGGCGCGGCCGAGCGCAGATAGTCGATGCGCAGGTCGAGCGTGCCCTGCAGGTGGATGCCGCGCGCAATGCCGCACGCCGCGCCCAGCGTATCGAGCAAGGTCGTGATCACGCCGCCGTGCACGACGCCGGTCGTCGGGTCGCCGACCAGCTCCTCGCGCCACGGCAGACGCAAAACGCAGCGCCCCGTCACCGGATCGCGCTCGACGAGCTCCAAGCCCAGCGCGCGGGCGTGAGGCACGATCTGGACGAACGCCTCCGTAAACGCGCCGGGGTCAATGCGCGACACCCGAGCTCCTGATCAGCGACGGCCTCTTCGACCGTCGCGCTGCCGCGCGACCTGAACGGACTGTTCGCCAGCCCGCTGCGCGAGACAGTCCTGCGAGCAAGGTACGACCGTCCATCTCAGAGCGGCTGGCTGAGCTCGAGGCGCTCCTCGATCAGCAGGTTGGGGATCCCGTTTTCGATCACATAAGCCACCCGCCGGCCCTGCGAGAGCAGGGCGCCCTCGAGCTCGGGCGGCAGCGGTTGGCCGCTCTTGCGCGCGGCGCGGCCCTCGCGCACCGCCGCGGCCAGCGCGCGCAGGTCGCCCTCGCTGGCCTGCGTTAAAGGCTCGTGCGTCTCGGGATCGGCGAGCAGCTCGAGCAACTCCGGCGACAAGTTCGACATCGCTGCGACGTTAGCTCGCGCGCGCGGCGGCGGCCAGCGTGCAGGGTTTGCAGGTCGCACCTCCGAACTGCGCTATGTAATGGAGGTGACTGCCCCAGGGGAGAAGCGAGGCGTGGTGCTGGCCGGTCGGGCCAGCGGCACGTCGGTGTTGCACGAGCTCTTGGCGGAGACAGCGGCCGCCTACTCGGAGGCGTTCGCCGGGTTCTCGCTGCCGAGCGAACCGGATGGCTTCAAAGCGCGCTACCCCGAGCTCTTGCCCGAGTTCGAAGCGGCGCGCGTGCAGAGCCCTCAGCGCAGCGAGATCGCGCGCGCGCTGTGCCTGGCCGCGCAAACCCGCCTGGCTTACTGGGACGAAGCCGGCGAGCAGCCGCTCCCCGAGCTGCTCGCGCGAACGCACGACCCCATGCCGCTCGTGCGGGTCGATCTGCCCGGACCGCGCCGGCTCGCGCCGGCGGTCGAGCTGAACAAGCGCCTCTACGTGGGCGATGAGCTGCTCGAGCTGGCGAGCGAGCTCGACCGCGCGCGGCTGATGACGCACGCGGCGGCGCTCGCACTCGCGCGGGTGGCGGAGCGGGCGGCGAAGCCGAAGGGCCTTTCGCTGAGCGGCCAGAGGTTCGTGCTGCTCGGCGCGGGTGCCGAGCTCAGTCCGGTCTACACGTTGCTCGAAGCCGGGGCCGAGGTGCTGTGGCTCGATCGCGAGAGCCCCCCGATCGACCACGTGCTCGAGCCGCGCCTCGGGGGCGCGCTCCATTACCCCGAAGGCGGCGCCGACTTGCTCGCGGATCCCGGCTCCGCGCGCGCCACGATCGTCGAGTTCGCGCGCGGCGCGCCGCTGCACTTCGGGCTTTACGCCTTCGCCAGCGGCGACGCTTATGCGCTGCGGCTCGGGCTGACCATGAACGCGATCGTACAGAGCCTGCCGCCGGAGCTCGTGAAGTCGGTCGCATACTCGTTGTCGCCCACTTCGCCGAGCCCGATAAGCCCTGAGGACGCCGAGCAGGCTGACGCGCGCCAACAGAGCGCATCCAAGGTGTGGCGCGCGCTCTTGCGCGCAGGTCCGCTGCAGCGCGGGCACGTCGCAGCGGGGGACCTGCGCATCTCGCGCACTATCGTGCCGCAGCAGGGCGCCGCCTTTCAGGTGGCCGAGTACGTCGGCAAGCGGCTCGCGGCCGAAGCCCTCTCGGAGTTCGGGAGCACGCTGATGGGAAGCGCAGGCACACTCGCGGTCTCCGCCGACATGGCGCCCGTCACTGCCACGCGCTCGCTCTCGAGTCCCATGCTGGAAGCCGCGATCGTAGGCGCGCCGAGCTTCGAGATGCTGATCGCGCAGCCGGCGACCGCGCGCGCGGTGTCGTCGCTGCTCTTGGTCCACGACCTGCTCCAGCCCGAGCTCGCGCCGCGCCTGCTCGCGGCGCGCACGCCCGAGGAGCGCGCGCGCGCGCTCTTCGCGCGCCAGTTTCACGGCGGCGTGCACGCACAGCCGTACGCGCTCCAGGGCGTCATCCGCGTCGCCGCGTTGAAGGGCTTCGCACATCGACCCAAGCTCGCGCTCGAGCTGTTCCGATGAGCCGCGCCGAAGCCGAGCGCGAGCGAGTGGTCGGATTGGCCGCTGCCTACGCGGTGATGCGCGCGCGCCCAGCCGACGTGCTGGCGATCGCTCACGCGGCGAGCGCGCGCCGCGATTTGCGCGAGCTCTTGCGTGAGGCCGCGCGCCGGCGCATCGCTTATCGCGAAGTCGAGCCCGAGGAGCTCGCGCGCATCGCCGACACCGTGCACCACGAAGGCGTGTGTCTGTCCGTGCGCCCGCGCCCGCGCGCCCAGATCGCCGATCTGGCGCGCGCACTCGCATCGGGCGGGGTGCTGCTCGCGCTCGACCATGTGGAAAATCCGCACAACGTGGGGGCGCTCCTGCGCTCGGCGGCCTATTTCGGAGCCCGCGGCCTCTTGCTCGCGAGCCCGCGCGAGCGCGCGCTCACGCCCGCCGCCGTGCGCATCGCCGAAGGCGGCGCGGAGTGCGTTCCGACCTGCATCGTGCCCGGTCTGGGCGCGCCGCTCGCAGCGCTGCGGGCCGAAGGCATCAGCATAATCGGCGCCGATGCTCATCGCGGTGAGCCCGCCACGCGCTTTCGCTTCCCAGCGCGCGTGGTGATCGTGCTCGGCAGCGAACGCCACGGGCTCGCCCGCGAGGTCGAGCAGCGCTGCGACGCGCTCGTGCACATCCCCGGCACCGACGCGGTCGAGTCGCTCAACGTCTCGGTCGCGGCAGGCATCCTCTTGGCGTTGTGCACGGCGCGCGCTGCGCGTCTTGCCGATGCGAGCGGGCGGGAGCGAAGATCGCGCGCCAAGGCAAGCGCGCGCGAACGCGAAGCGCACGCTCCCCACGCGCGCCCGCAGGACGCGCGCGACGGACGCCCGCAGGCGCCGCGCACGCCTGACCACGCGCGCGACGGACGCCCGCAAGCACCACGCACGCCTGACCACGCGCGCGACGGACGCCCGCAGGCGCCGCGCACGCCTGACCACGCGCGCGACGGACGCCCGCAGACACCGCGCACGCCTGACCACGCGCGCGAGCGAGCGTCGTCGCGACGAGGAGCGCGCGCATCGTGAGCCCCCCCAAGCGCCGCGCGACGGCGCCGCGCCCTACCCCGAAACCACGCGCGCAACGCGGCGGCACCAAAGCGCTCTCCGAGCGCCCAAAGAAAGCCCAAGCGCCCCGGCCCCTGAGCTCGCGACCGGACGCTCTCGTGCGAAAGCGCCCCGACCTTTCGAGCGAGCCCCATCCCGGACAATTCCTGCTCACCACGCGCGAAGGCGCCGAACAAGATCTGATCGATGAGCTCATGCTCGCCGGCGTCGTCGACCCCCCGCCGCGCAAGCTCGCGCCCGCGCTGGTGCTCGCACCCAAGGTGCCGCGCCGCGAAAAGCGCCCGATCGAGCTCACCTTTGCGCGCCAGGGCTTCCCGATCGTGCAGAGCGTGCGCGCCCACGACCTCGATCAAATCGTCGCGCGCACGGCGCGCTCCCTGCGCGGGCAGCTCGAGCGCGCAGCACAGTACGCGCTGCAGGTCTGGGTCCCCGACAGCGCGCTCGGCAATCCGCTCTCGGCGCTGGCCGACGAGCTCGAACACAAGCTCACGCGCGCGCTGGCGACGTCCTTGCCGGCGGCCCAGCGCGTGGACGACGCCGCGCTGCGCCGCCTCGGCTCGATCCCGCTCGCGCAGGTTTGCTTGATCGACCCAGAGCGCGCGCTGGCGGGCGTGACCTACTCGAACGCAGCGATCTCGCTCGCGCCCGGCGGACGCACGCGCGTGCGGGTGACCGGCGCCTTTCCTTCGCGCGCCGCGCGCAAGCTCGAAGAGGCGCTGGCCTGGCTCGGGGTCGAGCCCGGTCCGGGCGAACGTTGCGTGGACCTCGGTGCCGCGCCGGGCGGCTGGACGTACGTACTCGCCGAGCGTCGCGCGCGCGTGACCGCCGTCGACCCCGCCGCGCTGCGCCCCGAGGTCCTGGCCAAGAAGGGTGTGCGTCACGTACGCGAAAACGCCTTCACGTATGCGCCCGATCAGGAAGTCGATTGGCTCTTCTGCGACATGGCCTGGCGCCCGCTCGAGGCCGCCGCGCTGCTCGCGAAGTGGGGCCGCAAGCGCTGGACGCGCATGTTGGTCGCCAACATCAAGCTGCCGATGAAGAAGAAGGCCGATATCGTCGCGCGCGTGCGCGCCATCCTCGAGCAAGAAGGAGGCTGGAAAAACGTGCGCGTCAAGCAGCTGTACCACGATCGCGACGAAGTCACGCTCAGCGCGCATCTCGGCTGATTGCGCACTCCGCGAGGGCGGCCTTTCCACCGAAAACCTGCACGGCATGCTGGTCCGGGCCAAGCACACCGCCGCGAAGCACGACCGGCGCGCGAGCGCTCGGAGAGGTCGTGGTGCGCTTTGGAGCGGGGGAGTGCCTTCCGCTTCGTGCGCCGTCGACATGAGTAGGAAGCTACGCCGCGCCGGATGCGTGATCCGAGGACGTCGCGAGCACGTTACCTCCAACGGGTCGGGCACTTGAGCTTAACTGCGCGAACGAGTCGAGCGCTCGTTCACCGACACGATCAGACGTGCTCCTGCGCTCCAGGCACTCCCCCGCTCCAAAGCGGTCTCGACGCTCGCGAGGCGCATCCATCGAAGCGCATTCGATCGAACGCTCAAGTCCCGACTCGCCCACACGAGCGCCACGCGAGGGCCGGACGCAACCCAGCGCAACGTTCCGCACCCGTTCGTGCTGCCTCCGGACGGCACGAACGCTTTGGGGCGGGTGGGAGCCCTTGCGCGGAGGAGCACGTCTTCGCTCGCAGGCGGCAAGCGTCAGCGCCACGCGAAGTTAAGCTCAAGTGCCCCGCCAGCTCGCGTTGACGTGCTCGCGAGGTCCTTGGATCGCGCTTCAGCCGAGCTCCAGCTCCCAACCCATGTCGACGGCGCACGCAGCGCAGGGGCCCCCATCTGCCCCAAAGCGACCACCAACGTCCGCAAGCATCACACGAGCCGAAACATGGTCACGACTCGAGCGCGTCCAGCACGCTCCGGAGCTCGCTCGGTAGGGGCGCCTCGAAGCGGCGGGCGCGCCCCTTGTCTTGCGGGAGCTCGATGCGCGCTGCGTGCAGGAACAGGCGCGTGAGACCGCGCGCCTTGAGCGTGCGATCGAACGCCGCATCGCCGTATTTGTCGTCGCCCGCGAGCGGATGGCCGGCGTGCGCGGCGTGCACGCGGATTTGATGGGTGCGGCCCGTCACGGGCGAGGCCTCGACCAGCGTGGCGTCCGCGAAGCGGCGCACGACCCGAAACAGCGTGCGCGAGGGCTTGCCGTCGCCGCGCACCTCGACCATGCGCTCGCCGCCGCGCAAGGCGTTTTTAGCCAGCGGCGCGTCGATCTCGCGCAGCGCGTCGGGCCAGCGACCGCGTACGAGCGCGAGGTAGGTCTTGTGCGCGCCCTCGGCGCGCAGGAGATCGTGGAGCGCCACCAGCGTCGCACGCTCCTTGGCCAGCACGAGCACGCCGCTGGTCTCGCGATCGAGGCGGTGTGCGAGCTCGAGGCCGCGCACCTCGGGCCGCAGCGCGCGCAGCGCCTCGATGGCGCCGACCTTGACGCCGCTGCCCGCGTGCACCGCGAGCCCGGCGGGCTTGTTCAACACCAGCAGCTGCGCGTCTTCGTACAGGATGGCGTCGGCGAGCGTACGCGCGAGCGCGGCGCCGACGCGCACGGGCAGCTCCTCGCTCAGCCGAAGCGGCGGGATGCGCACCACGTCACCGGCTTGCACGCGCGCCTCGGGCTTCGCGCGGCCCTTGTTCACGCGCACCTCGCCGGTGCGCAGAATCCGGTACACGAGGCTCTTGGGCGCCCCCTTGAGCTCGCCGCGCAGGAAGTTGTCGATGCGCTGGCCGGCGTGCTCGGGCCCGACCGTCACGAAGCGCGCGCTCGGTTTGTCGCCCTCTTGCGCCACCCCCTGGACGTAGCAGCCCGCATGGACGGGCGCGATCGCGGTCTGCCACGACCCGATCCCTCTTCTCG
Source organism: uncultured Polyangiales bacterium (assembly GCA_964651185.1). GTDB lineage: Bacteria > Myxococcota_A > Polyangia > Polyangiales > DASUME01 > DASUME01. Next base: position 47 of record CAZYWR010001083.1, on the reverse strand, counting down.
AGCGCAGTGGGCACGCAGTAGAGTGCGTGCCCACTTATTGCTTCGCT
>CAZYWR010001082.1:0-1619 GCA_964651185.1 uncultured Polyangiales bacterium | reverse complement strand
GCTTTTGACGGAGCGGCCTGCATCTACTGCGCGTCATGCTCTTACGCGGCTCTTACTTTGGTTGCATGGTCCTCGCGCTAGGGTGGACAGCTGGCTGCGGAGACTCTGATAAGAAAGGGCGGCTCGATCAGGCCGACAGCGGATATCGAGCGGCAGGTGCGCCCACCGATGCGGACGTCCAGCCTTCCAAGGCCGGCTCCGGCAGCAACCCCTCCGAAGGTGGCTCCACCATTCGAGACGCGAGCGCCACGGATGCCGCGAGCGCACGCGACGGCGCTCAGGCGGGCGACGCGAGCGCGAGCTATCCGCCGCTCAAGGATGGCTGCGCTGGCTACGCCACGCGCTACTGGGACTGCTGCAAGCCACACTGTGGCTGGTCCGCGAACGTCTCCGGTGCTGCGCCACTCGCGTCTTGCAGCGGCTCGGACGTGAGCCTCGGCAGCGATTACGCGGCCACCAGCAGCTGCGACGGGGGCGACGCCTTCCTGTGTTACGGCATGGCGCCCTGGGCCGCCGACGATCGACTCGCCTTCGGCTTCGCGGCGATCGCGGCACGCGGCGATATCTGCGGCAGATGCTACGAGCTCCAGTTCAGCGGCAGCTCGCACGACGGCGCCGACCCCGGTTCGGCCGCGCTGGCCGGCAAGACGATGGTCGTGCAGGCCATGAACGTCGGCGGCGATGTCGGCAGCGGACAATTCGACCTTTTGATCCCCGGCGGCGGCGTGGGCGCGTTCAACGCCTGCTCGAACCAATGGAGCGTCTCCGCGAGTGAGCTCGGCGCGCAGTACGGCGGGTTTCTCGCGCTCTGCAAGCAGCAGGTGGGGACCGCCGATCTCGACGCCATCAAGGGCTGCGTGCGCGACGCCTGCACGCGCGTGTTCGGCGCGCATGGCCTGAGCGAGCTCGAGGCGGGCTGCCGCTGGTTCGTCGACTGGTTCGAAGCCGCCGATAACCCCGCCCTGCTCTATCGGGAAGTGGTCTGCCCGCCCGAGCTGCGGCGCGTGGGCATCGATCGCGCCGGCGCCGCGAGCGACGCCTGCGGTGTGTAGAAGCGGCCCTCTGAAGGGTTCGACATTCGCGGCCGCTCGTTCAGTGCTGGCTCCAGAACAGGAGCGCCGGATAAGCCGCGAGCCAAGCCCAAAGGAACCGGTTGAGCCCCAGGACGAGCGCGTTCGCCAAATGAAACATGAACCCGATGGCGCACAGGACGAGGCAGCACGCGCGCGCGCTGAGCGCGAGAGGGAACGTGCACTCGAAGGCCAGCACGAAGGCGCTCGCGATCGCGCCGGCGCGGCGCTCGGCGTAGCGGCGCGCCCAATCCGGGGCTTCGTACTGCGGCGCCCTCAAGAGCACGGCCAGGGCATCGCCGCGCCGCCAGCTCGGCTCTCGCAGCTTGCTGACGCCTGCCAACAAGTAAGAGAGCACGAGCTGCGCCGCGATGTAGGCCAAGCCGGCCCGCTCCAGCGCGGGCGAGAGCTCCGCCACGACCAAGCCGAGCAGCACGGCCCAGCTCATCGCGTCGCTGCCCCCGTTGTAAGTGCCGCGAAAGCGCACGCACACGAGCCAGGTGGTCGCCAAGAGCAGCCGAGCCAACGAGGCACTCTCGATCCACGGCA
>CAZYWR010001081.1:0-6077 GCA_964651185.1 uncultured Polyangiales bacterium | reverse complement strand
GAGCCGCGCAGCGCCCCGGCCGCCCTGCGCAAAACCGCATTCTTTTGGGCGGTCCCGCTCCTCGCCAACACGCGCGCGGCCAGCTTGGCTTCGCTGGCAAGCTTGCGCACCAGGGCCGGGACATCGAGGTCGACCATGTTCCGACCGTAGCATCCCGCGCCTTGGATCGCGACTGGCTCAGAGCAGCACCAGGTCGTCGCGATGCACCACTTCGTCGCCCGCGTAGTGGCCGAGCCGAGCCGCGATCTCACTGGCCCGCAGACCTGCGAGCCGGGCCACATCGGCGGTTCCGTAGCGGCACAGACCGCGCGCGATTTCGCGCCCATCGATGCTCACGATGCTGATGGCGTCCTCTGGGCGGAAGTCGCCGCGCACGCCCAAGACCCCTGCGGGCAACAGGCTGCTCTGGCGTTCGCGCAGCGCCTTCTCGGCGCCGGCGTCGACGAGCACGCTCCCGCACGGCTTCAGCGTGTACGCGATCCAATGTTTGCGGCTCGCGAGCCGGGAGCCTTGCGGCAGCACCAAAGTGCCGACATCGGCGCCCGCGATCAGCGCAGGCAACACGTTCGCGTTGCGCGCGTCGGCGATCGCCACCGGCACGCCGCCCAGGCTGGCGCGCCGGGCCGACTCGAGCTTGCTCTCCATACCGCCGAGGCTCAGGCCTCCGCTTTGGTGCGGCTTCACCAGCGCGCGCACCTGCTCGACGTTCGCGACGGTGGCCACGCGCTGGCCGTCGGGGTCGAGCAGGCCCTCGACGTCGGTCAAGAGCACGAGCAAGTCCGCGCCCACCAGGACCGCCACCATGGCCGCCAGTTGATCGTTGTCGCCGAAGCGGATCTCGTCGACCGCGACGGTGTCGTTCTCGTTGATGATGGGCACGCAGCCGTGCGCGAGCAGCGCGTCGAGCGCCCGGCGCGCGTTCAAGTACAAGCCACGGTCGGCGATGCTGTCGTGGGTTAACAGCACCTGCGCGACTTCGACGTCGTACGCAGCGAACGCCTCTTCATAGGCGTGCATGAGGCGCGACTGGCCGGCGGCCGCGCTCGCTTGCAGCTCCGCCATCTGCGTGGGTCGCGCCTTCAGGCCGAGCCGCGGGAAGCCGAGTGCGATCGCACCCGAGGAGACGATCACCACCTGCCGTCCTTGAGCGCGCAGGGCCGCCACCTGGCGCGCGACATCGTCGAAGCGCCCGCGCTCGCCCGCGGTGATCGACTTGGTGCCGATCTTGACGACCATCCTGCGCGCATCGCGCAGATCTTCTCGTACGTTTTGCTCGCTCATGGGCAGAAGACGCGCCGGGCGCGATGATTGAGCATCGGGCCTCCGAGTTCACGCGCCAAGTTCAGAACGGAAGCCGAGCGCGCCGGCCGGCCTTCGAACCCGAGCCCCCCGCCGCTCGGATCGGTCTGTAGCACGGCCGGTCACGCTCTTCGTGCCGTCTTCGTGTCAGGCTTTTCGGGTGAGTTCGCTACACTCGCGGCGTGCAAGCCTCCGCTGACCTGCTCGCCGGCCACGTCTCCGTGAACCTGATACGGGGCGTGGCGTTCGCGTTCGGCGCGATCTGGGGGAGCTTTTTCAATGTCGCCATCTACCGCTGGCCGCGCGGCATGTCCGTGGTGCGACCGCCGAGCCACTGCCCAGCGTGCGGCGCGCCGGTGCGCTGGTACCTGAATCTGCCCATCCTCGGCTACCTCTTGCTGCGCGGACGCGCGCGCTGCTGCGGCGCCCCGCTCCGCGCGCGGTATCTGTGGGTCGAGACGCTGAGCGGCGTGCTCGGCCGGGCCGTCGCCGAGCGCTTCATCGTCAACCGCGAGGCGACGGCCACGCTCAGCGCCGGCGGACTCGATGCGCTCCTTTACTTCGCGTTCGTAGGCGGCCTCGTGATCGCGACCTTCGTGGATCTCGAATGGATGGAAATCCCGGACGAAGTGTCGCTCCCTGGCGCGGCGCTCGGCCTGGCCACGGTAGGCCTGCGCACCGGTCCGGGTCCGCTCTCCGCGGCCATCGGTGCGGGCGTCGGGTTTCTGCTCGTGCAGGTCTTGTTCGTCTGGGTGTACGAGCTCGCCACCGGACGCCGCGGCATGGGCGAGGGGGACGCCAAGCTCCTGCTCATGATCGGCGCATTTTTGGGTTGGGAGGCGGTGTTGTTCGCGTTGGTCGCCGGGAGCTTTCAAGGACTCATCGCGGCGGGGCTCGCGACCGCGTTTGGCGTTCCGTTGGTGCCGTCGCGTCCGGACGAACCGGTACCGCCGTCCACCAGCGACGTCGGAGCCAATTCCGAGGCGCCGGCAGATACTCCGAGCGCGCCCATGATGGTGTTCGGGCCGATGCTGACGTTGTCGGCGCTCGAGTTCTTGTTCTTCGGCGACGCAGTCGTCGCGTGGGTTTCCTTACGCCTAGGTGGTTGAGCCGGGCACGCCGCAGGTGCCCGTCGCCGCGAGCGTTGCGCCCACAACCAAAAATCTCAGAACTTGGCGCGCGACCTGGTGTCCAATGAGGCGTGCGGCACCTCGACGACACCGCGGCACGGCTCTCGCCCGGCCCGAAAGGCGCGTCCGCGCGTGAGCCGGAGGCGCTCGACCCGGAGCTGATGGCGCTGCACGCACCCCCGCAGGCGCAGCGATTCACCGCGCTCACCCTGATGGCGGCCGCGGTGGTGGCAGCCATGGCGCTGGTCGTGGGCCTGCGCGCCGACATCGGCTATGCGTTTTCGCGCAACCAACCGGTGGACCTCGGCAACGTGCGCGCGGTGAATCCGTCGGGCCTGGTGTCCAACAGCTACGTGCGGCTCGCAGGCACGCCGACGATCGGCCACGCGATGGGCTTCACGCGCGGCCTCGGCGCGCGCTATCGCGTGTTTCCGCTGGCGGGCCAGCGCACGATCTACGTGCAGGTCCGCGACAGCGGCGGCGAGAGCTTCGTGCGTTCGGAGTACACGGGCCGGCTCATGACGTTCGACGATCTGGGCGGACGCTACGCGGAGCTCGGGCGCGCGATGCAACGCGAGGCTGGGCTGCCGGTGACGAGCGCGTCGTTCTTGTTGCTCGCGGACGAGCCCCCGAGCGCCTACACGTGGACCTTCCTGGTCGCGCTCGTGTGCGTCGCCTTTGTACTGCTCGACGTGTACTTCATCGTGCGCTGGTTTCGGCCGCTGAAGTGGGCCGCGGTTGCCAGCGAAAAAGCCGTCTGAACGAGCGGCCTCGAATGTCGAACGTTCGGGGCTGCTCATGGGCCGGGCGGCGCTTTGCGCTGGGGCCCCGTCGATGGGTTCAGGCTCCATGAGAGCTCGAGAATCGAGAACTCTCCATGGAGCCTATGCGCGTGCGCGCGGCGCGCTCAGGAAGCGGCCTTGGCGCGGCGGGCGGCAGCCTTGTAATGGTCGAACAGGCGCGGCGTGCTGAAGCGGGTCAGGCGATCCTTGTAGCCTTCGTCCTTGGCGCGCTTTTCCTGCGAGAGGATCGCGTCGACCAACTTGGAGCGGCTCCCGAACTGTTTTTTGACCTCGCTGAGCACCGTGTGGAGCCGGAGCAGCTTCTTGTTGGAGATCGCGTCGAAGCCTTTGTCTTGGGCGACGCGATCGACCCAAAGCTCTTCGGTCGCCAGCTCGCGCAGCGCCTTGAGCAGGCCATCCTTGTCTTGGAAGCGCTCCTTCACCAGCGTGAGCGGCGACTTTTTCCTGTTGGGTTCGACCCGCTTCTTCATGACTCTCTCCGCAATCCACCGGCAGCCTGAGAGCCGCGCAGGGGCCGGCTAGGTAGCACGCGCGACCATCCGGAGCAAACGCGGGCGGTCGCGGGCCACGGCGCGCGCTGCGCAGACTCGCGCGCGAACCGCGCGCGTGGACCGCCGATCGATGGCATCATGCGTCGCGCAGCCATGGCGGGCGAGTTCGTTCACCTTCACGTCCATTCGCAGTACTCGATGCTCGACGGGGCCATCCGCATCGAGCGGCTCGTGCAGGCGGTGAAGGACGAAGGCATGAGCGCCGTCGCGCTCACCGATCACGGCAACATGTACGGCGCGATGCAGCTGTACAAGGCCTGCAAGGGCGCGGGGATCAAGGCCATCCTCGGCTGCGAGGTGTACTTCGTCGCCGACCGCCAAAAGGAGCAGCGCGCGCCGCACCACCTCGTGCTGCTCGCGTCGGGGCAAGAGGGCTACAAGAACCTGGTGCGCATCGTCAGCCTGGGCTGGGTGCGCGGCATGGTGCGCGGGACGCCGGTCGTCGATCTGGAGCTCATCGCGCAGCATCGCAAAGGCGTGGTCGGGCTGACCGGCTGCATGGGCGGCTTCGTGGCGCAGGAGGTGCTCTTGCGCGGGCCCGAGGCGGGGAGGCGGGCGCTCGGCGTGCTCTCGGACTGCTTCGAGCCCGGCCATCTGTTCGTGGAGCTGCAGGATCACGGCTTTCCGGAGCAGAAGCCGCTCAACGAGATCTTGCGCAAGCTCGCGCGCGACAACGCGCTCGACGTAGTCGCGTCGAACGACTGCCACTACCACCGCCAAGAAGACGCGCAGGCGCAGCTCGCTCTCACGTGCATCGCCGCGGGCCGCACGTTCGAGGAGATGAAGAAGCTCCACCACGGCTCGGACCAGATCTACCTGAAGTCCGGGGCGGAGATGCTTCAGCGCTTTCGCCACGTGCCGGAGGCCGCCAAGAACACGCTCAAGGTCGCCGAGATGACCGCGGGCACGGCGAGCCCGACCGCCAAGCCGATGCTGCCCTCGTTCCCGCTGCCCGCGGGGGTAAGCGAGGAGGAGCAGTTCGTGCGCCTCGCGCGCGAAGGCCTCGACAAGCGGCTCGACGAGTTCCGCGCGCGCGGCCACGAGGCGGAGGTCGAACCTTATCGGCAGCGGCTCGAGCTCGAGTGCCGGGTGATCCAGCAGATGGGCTTCGCTGGGTACTTCTTGATCGTCCAAGACTTCATCAACTGGGGAAAACAGCACGGCGTCCCGGTGGGGCCAGGGCGCGGCTCGGGCGCGGGCTCGCTCGCGGCGTACGCGCTCGGCATCACGGATCTCGATCCGCTGCCGTACAACCTGCTGTTCGAGCGCTTCCTCAACCCTGAGCGCGTGTCGATGCCGGACTTCGACGTCGACTTCTGCATGGAGGGGCGCGACCGCGTGATCGACTACGTGCGCAAGACGTACGGCGAGACCAGCGTCGGGCAGATCGCGACCTTTCACTTGTTGAAGAGCCGGAGCGTCGTGCGCGACGTCGGACGCGTGATGGGCTTTTCGCCGCAAGACGCCGGGCGCGTGGCGTCGCTCGTGCCCGAGCCGGTGCAGGGCAAGAGCGTGCCGATCCCCGACGCGCTCGCGCAGGAGCCGCGCCTCAAAGCGCTCTACGACGAAGACCCGAAGGTGCACGAGCTGCTCGATACCGCGCAAACGCTGGAGGGGCTCACGCGCCACGCGGGCATGCACGCGGCGGGCGTGGTGATAAGCCAAGGTCCGCTCTGGGATCACGTGCCGGTGTTCTGCCCCGAGGAGAACGTCTACGTCACCCAGTATTACAAAGACGACGTCGAGGCGGCGGGGCTCGTCAAGTTCGACTTCTTGGGTCTGAAGACGCTCACGGTGATCGACATCGCCTGCCGTCTGATCGGCCGGCGCCCGGATCAGGACGGGAGCGCGTTTCGCATCGATCGCATCCCGCTCGGCGACGACGCGACCTACGCGCTGTTGCAGTCCGGTGAGACCACGAACGTGTTCCAGCTCGAGTCGAGCGGCATGCAGGGCCTGTTCAAGAAGCTCAAGCCCGACTGCTTCGAGGACATCGTCGCCGCAGTCGCGCTTTATCGCCCCGGGCCGCTCGGGACCGGCATGGTGGACGACTTCGTCGAGTGCAAGCACGGCCGCAAGAAGGTCGAGTACCCGCACCCATGCCTCGAGGAGATCCTGAAGCCGTCGTACGGCGTGATCGTGTACCAAGAGCAGGTGATGCAGGCTGCGCAGAAGATGGCCGGCTACACGCTCGGCGGCGCGGATCTGCTGCGGCGCGCGATGGGCAAGAAGAAGCCCGAAGAGATGGAGCAGCAGAAGGGCATCTTCGTGGCGGGTGCGCTCGACAATGGCCA
>CAZYWR010001080.1:0-5591 GCA_964651185.1 uncultured Polyangiales bacterium | reverse complement strand
GCGCGTCGGCGCCGAGCAGCATGCCTTCGCCGGCGAGCCCCTGCGGCACCCACTTGGCGACCACGATCATGTGTCCGTAAGGATCGGCGAACGCGGTGCCAGGTGGGAGCGTGCGGCGATCGAGCGCGACGGGGTAGAGGTCGGTCTCGGAGTCGCCGGGCAGGGTACGCCCTGACGCCGAGTGCACGCCGTTCATCAGCTCGCGCCAGTAAGCTACGAACGCCGTCAGATCGTTCGTCGCCTTGACTGCGAGCTCGTTCGTGACCGGTTCGTCGCAGCGCGGCGGCACCCCGGCGCGCCCGCGCGTGCAGTGGCGAAACGCGAACGGGAGGCTCATCTTCCACGCGAAGTAGGCGCGCAACAAGTAAGGGAGGTCGGCGCAGTCGGGGGCGAGCGTAAGGGTGCGATCTTCGTCGAAGCCGCGATGGTTGAAGAGCAGGTTGCGCTCGGGTTGTCGCAGGAGCTCGGAGAGCGACGACCAGCTCTTGAGATCCTCGATCGGATGCGAGAACAGCTGCTCGACGAAGGCGGCGTAGAGCGCCTCGGTGTCGCGCTCCCAACGCAGGGTCGCGCTCCAGGCGGGGCCCGGATTCCGCGCTGGCGGCTTCGCGGCAGGGCCGGCGGCGACGCGCAGCTCCGTGCACGCGAGCACGTTCGGTCCGTCGGCCACCAACGCGCGCCACTTGCCGGGCGTGGGCGAGGCTTCTTCTATCCAGCGCGCGTACGGACCGACGCCGAGGTCGTGGACCTCGGGCGCGCGCAGCTCGCCCTTCGGTGAGACCAGCCACAGACTCGCGGGGCGCACGTCGTCCTGGCTGACCGCGGTCACGCGCAGAGGCGCGCCTTCGTGCAGCGTGCGGGGGGACGAAAACAACGTCACTTTGCCGCCGTTCTGGCAGTTTTTCGCCGCGAGCTCGCGCGGCGGGACCTGCGCGCGGAAGCGCGAGAGCGCGAGCAGCTCGTAGCCGGGCGCGGCGCCGAACACGGTGAGCGCCGTGATGCGTTCGAGGAACGACTTGCGGCTCGTGCCGCGCCCGAGCGAGAGGTCGCTGACGCTCACGCGGCCGACTTCGAACAGCGTCTCGCCGCCGCCAGGGCAGGGCGCGACGTACTCGGCGAGCGAGTGCAGCACGCGCGGCACGCCTTCGCGATCGCGACCGAGGTAGAACATGATGTGGCCGGGAAAGTGGATGAGCACGAGCCCGCGCTCCTGCGCCGCGTCGAGCAGCGCCAGGCGCTCCGTCTCGCTGGTCTCCTTCGGTACGTCGACGACGTAGCGGCCCGATTGACTCTGTTGCGCGCTGGTTCGCGGCAATCCGACCCCGAAGCTCGCGAGCACGTCGAGCACGAAGCGCGAGCAGTCGCGGCCGCCGTCTTCGTCGCCCCAACCGTAAGGTGTGTGGATGTAGCGGAAGGCCTCGGTGAGAAAGCTGCGGCGCGTGAGCGCGCGGCGCGTCGAGGTCGCTTCGGCTGGCGTGAGCGGACGCGAGCGCGCGAAGCCTTCGCGCGTAGCCATCCAAGCGGTCGCGTGCGGGTCGTCCTCGCGCGCGTCTGCGCGCTCCGCTTTGTCGCGCGCTCTCGTGCGCATTTCGCTGGCGCCTTGCTCTTTCGCGCTCGCGTGCGCTTCGCCCGCGTCGACCGCGCGCAGAAGCGTGCCGGCGGGGAGGGCCTGGCCGGCGAGCTCGAGCGGGGCCGCGAGCTCGAGCGCGGGGCCGGCGCGGTAGCGCGCTTCGAGCTCGCGCGGCACCACGGGCGACAACGCCGCGTCGGCGCGCACGAAGCCGAACGCGCTGGCAGTGCGCGCGAGCCGCATCGAGCCGATCGAACCGAGCAGCTCGATCGGCTCCTGCGCGCGCGCTTGGCTACAGGCATTGCGGTCGAAGCTCTCGCTCGCGCGCGTCGCGTGGATGGCTTCCGCGATGGGCACGCAGCGCAGCTCGACCGGCGCGAGCGCCACGCGCAGCTCGCGCTGCTCCGTGAAATGGGCGGCCGCTCCGGCGAGCTCGCGCTCAGCGTCTCGGTGCGCGCTGGCGTATTCGCCGCTGCGAAACTGCTCCTGGTAGGTCGCGAGCCGCTCGCGCAGCGCCGCGCTCAGCTCTTCCGCGCTCGGTGCATGACTCAGGTCGACGATGCGCGCGGAACCCTCAGGGGTGCTGCGCAGGGCTTCGTCCTGCACCGCCAGCTCGGCGGGGGTCGCCAGCACCTGATCGAGCGCCCGCTCCTTCTGCGCGCGCGAGCGATAGAGCTCGATCCAGGAATTGAGGGTCTCGAGCTCAGCGCGCGTGTTGGGCAAGAGCGCGCCGGCCTGGGCTCGCGCGGGACACGCGCCAGCGCTCGCGTCCTCACGCTTGCCGAGCACGTCCGATACACGCGCGCAGCCGGCGAGCGAACCAACGAGCAGGAGCGAGCGGCCCCAGGACACGCGCGTCCTCCTCACTTGCGCGGAGGCTGGTACGGCACGCTGGCCGTCAAGCCGCCGTCGACCACCAGCGCGTGGCCCATCACGTACGAGGCGTCGTCGCTCGCCAAGAACAGTGCGGCGTGCGCGATCTCCTCGGGTTGGCCGGCGCGCTCGAGCGGCGTGAACTGCCCGAGCCGGCGCTCGGTCCCGCGCTGCTTCGCGTAGGTGAAGATCGGCACGGTCATCCCGGTCTCGATGAGGCCCGGGCAGATGGCGTTGACGCGCACGCCGCTGCCGCGCAGCTCGTGCGCGCTCGTTTGCACGAGGCTGATCACGCCGGCCTTGCTCGCGCTGTAGGAGACCGGCCCGGCGTTCGCGCCGAGCCCGGCCACCGAAGCCGTGCAGATGATCGAACCCTTGCCCTGCGCGGCCATCACCGGCGCGGCGTACTTGATGGCCAAAAACGGCCCGATGAGGTTGACGCGCAGCACCTCTTGGAACTGCTCGACGCTCGTGTCTTGTACGCCGCGCGCCTGGCCCGTGATGCCGGCGTTGGCGTAGAACACGTCGAGCCCGCCGAGCTCGGCCTGTGCGCGCTCCACCAGCGCGCGTACGTCGTCTTCGCGCCCCGCGTCGATGCGCGCGCGAGAGACCTGGCCACCGGCGGCTTGGACGGCCTTCGCCGTCTCGGCCAGCCCCTCTTCCGCCCAATCCGCGATCAACAGCCGCGCTCCTTCGCGCGCGAACAAGAGCGCGCTCGCGCGCCCGATCCCGCTCGCTGCCCCCGTCACGATCGCGCGCTTGCCTTCTAGCCGACCAGCCACTTTCATCGCTCCTACCTCGCGGCGCGAAACCCGCGCGCGGTGCGCTGCACCGCGCGCCTCGGGGGCCGAAGGCGGCGCGATGCTACCGCACTTCGCGGCGTCGGGCCGAGCGATAAGCGCGCGGCCGATCGGGATATCGGCTAGCTCGCGGCGCCCTCGGCTGGCTCGCGCTGCCTCGCTGCAAAACTATGAAAAAGCCTCGGGTCCGGGTCGATCACCCCGCGTCGCGGCACCACGCCCGCGCCGGCTTCGCTTCAAGATGGCGCGCTTCGCGCGATTCATGGTTAGCTGCCCTCCCCAGCGCGCGGTGCCTGTACGGTGTCGCGGCGGCGGCGCATGCGGCGAAGCCGCGGGCGAGGAGGTGGATATGCAACGGCTGACGAGCGCTTCTTTTTCCCCAGCCCTGCGGGCGTGGCTCGATCGCGGTCGCCACCACAACGTGTGCGGCCGCCGCGTGTTCGTGATCGACACCGCCCCGAGCAAGAGCTACGCGCGCCGCCCGCCGCTCCTGATCGTGCATGGCTTTCCGACCAGCTCTTTCGATTGGCACCTGCTTTTGCCGGAGCTCGCGCGCAAGCGCCGGGTGGTGCTGTTCGATCTGCCCGGCTTCGGCTTCTCCGACAAACCCGAGCGCTACAGCTACTCGTTGTTCGAGCAGGCCGACGTGGCCGAGGCGCTGATCGAGCGGCTGGGCCTCGAACGCCCGCACGTCGTCGCGCACGACATGGGCGTCAGCATCGCCAGCGAGCTCCTGGCGCGCCGCCAGCGCAAGCTGTTCAAGGGCGATCTGTCATCCTTACTGTTGATGAGCGCGGGCGTCTACGGCGAGCTTGCCAAGGTCACCACCTCGCAGAAGGTGCTGCTCACGCCGCTCGGTCCAGCCTTTGCGGGGCTCGGCGTGGGCGCGGTCTTTCGTCTGCAGGTGCAGCAGGTGTTCGAGCGCTCCGTGCCGGCCGAGGAGATCTCGGCCATGTGGGAGCAGATCGTCTACCTCGACGGCCACAAGCGCATGGCGCAGATCATCGGGTATCTACGCGAGCGCGAGCGCTTCGAAGAGCGCTGGATCGGCGCGCTGCGCACGGCCGAGGACGTACCCATCCATCTGCTCTGGGGCAGCCACGATCCCACGTCGCTCTTTTCGATCGGGGAGCGGCTCGCGTTCGAGATCCCGCACGCGGAGCTCGTGAAGCTCGAGCGCGTCGGCCACTATCCGCAGCTCGAGGCGCCGGAGGAGACGGCCGCAGCGATCGAGAGCTGGCTCGAGCGCGCGGACGCGCAACCGACCGAGGCGCTCGCGGCCCTGTAGCTCTCTATCGCCTGGCGCGCCCGCGCCGCAGATTCCGTGAGGCTCTGCGAGCCGCGCCGGCCCGCCCGTGCGCGGATGGATCGCCGGCGGGCGCGGCGGATCAGAGCGCGCAGCGCATCTCGTAGCCCGTGCCGAATGCGTACGGCTTACAAGTGCCGGGCTTGCCGTCGAGCGTGGTCTCGCAGTCGGCATCGGAGCAGCAGGTCGGTGTGCAGCGCCCTTTGGTCGTGGAAGTCACGCCGACGCAGCCGCGGTCCGCGCAGTCGGCGGCGTTCATGCATGCCGTACCGTAGCCGCCGCCTCCGATCTCGTTGCCGCGATCGACCACGCACTCTGCGGCGTAGTCCGGCGGATTGGCGTCGCCCACTTGGACATAGCGGCAGGACGCGTCTTTGGGGCTGCTGGCCAGACCGGCCACGCCGCCGAACGTGACGCAGTCGGCCGTCTTCGCGCAGGACGTGGAGCAGACCTGCCCCAAGAGCTTGCGCGGGACGCACACGTTCGAGGCGCAGTCCGACGCCTGGGTGCAAGGATCTCCGAGTCCGCCCTGGCCGAGCAGCCCCGCTTGGCAGGTGGTCGTAGCGAGCTCGCTGCGCGAGACGAAAGGTCCGCCTTCGAGCTTCGGGTTCGTCGTGAGCGTGCACACGGCCGGCGCGATGCACTCCACGTCGGTGGCGCACAGGGGCGGAAGCGCGGCGGGGACGATCTCCTTGGGCAGACAGGAACGCGCGCCGGTGCCCGACGCGAAGCAGCGCTCGTTCGCGCCGCATTGGTCGTCGTTGCAGCAGGCCTGCCCGCAAACGCGGGTGCCCTGCGCGAAGCGTAGGGCGGTGGCGTCCACGCAGCTGTGCGATCGGCAGTCGTCGTCGGTGAGGCAGAGCGACCCGTCAGGGCTCGGTTCACGCTTCTTGCAACTCTTGGTCGTTTGATCGCAGTACTCGTCGGACGCGCACGAGCTCGCGGTGCAATCGGTGGCGACCACGCATTGCTGCATGGCGAGATCGCAGCGCTGCCCCATCGGGCAGGTCACGCCCGAGTTCGCGATCGCGCAGGTCGGCAC
>CAZYWR010001079.1:0-9201 GCA_964651185.1 uncultured Polyangiales bacterium | reverse complement strand
CCTGCTCGGCGCGAAGATGCTGCGCGAGGCGTGGCACGACGGCCCCCCTATCGCAGACGGTCTGGATTGGCACGCGCTGCTCGGGCTCGCGCTCGCGACCAGCCTCGATGCGTTCGCGGTCGGGCTCACCTTGCCGCTCTTGCACGCGCCGCTCGTGCTCTCGCTCGTGACGATCGGCATCGTGACCGCGCTCTTGAGCGGCTGTGGGTTGATCGCGGGCCGGCACTTCGGGGCGCTGCTCGGCCGCCGGCTGGACGCGTTCGGCGGGCTCGTGCTGATCGCGCTCGGCGTCAAGATCCTGATCGAGCACCTGCTCACCAACGCTTGAGCAGCGAGACGCGACGTGCTCCCGCGGCCGCGCTACACTCGCTGCCGAGAACGCAGGGTGTTGTCCGTCGGGGACAGCAGGATCCGGGGTGGTCGGGCCGCCATCCCTCTGGGCCGAGCCCAAGGAACCCACGTGCCTGCCGATCCTGCGTGTGCCTCCTCGAACACGAAGCGAGCGTCCCGAGCTTGGCCGAGCTCCCGAGCCTCTGCGCTCGCGACGATGGCCTGCATCGCTGCGCTCTCGCCCGCCGCGGCCCTCGCGCAAGCCGAAGCAGGGCACGGCGATCCGCTCGCGTCGCCGCTGCTCGCGCTCGCGGCGATCTTGCTGGCGGCGAAGCTCGGCGGCGACCTCGCCGTGCGCTTGGGCCAGGCCGCCGTGCTCGGCGAGCTGCTGGCAGGCGTCGCGCTCGGCAACCTGGATCTGCTCGGATTCGCGGGCTGCGAGTGGATCGGGAGCGACCCCGTCATCGACATCTTCGCGCGCCTCGGCGTGATTCTGCTGCTCTTCGAGGTGGGCCTGGAATCGACGGTCGCGCAGATGATGAAGGTCGGCTGGTCGTCGCTGTTCGTGGCGGTGCTCGGCGTGATCGCGCCTTTCGTGCTCGGCTGGAGCGTGGGTGCGCTCTTGGTGCCCGACTCGAGCGTCTATGCGCACGTGTTCCTCGGCGCGACCCTGACCGCGACCAGCGTCGGCATCACCGCGCGCGTGCTCAAAGACCTCGGCAAAGCCAGCAGCGCCGAGGCGCGCATCATCCTCGGCGCCGCCGTGATCGACGACGTGCTCGGGCTGGTGATCTTGGCCGTCGTCACCGGCCTCATCGGCGCGGCCAGCGCCGGGCGCGCGCCCTCGAGCCTCGAGCTCTTACGCACGCTCCTCTCGTCGTTCGGCTTCTTGGTGGGATCGCTCGTGCTCGGGGTCTGGCTTTCGCCGCGCGTCTTTCATTTCGCTTCGCGACTGCGAAGTCAGGGCGTTCTGCTCGCGCTCAGCCTTTCGTTCTGCTTCGTGCTGGCCTGGGCCGCCAACGTGATCGGGCTCGCGCCGATCGTCGGGGCCTTTGCCGCGGGGCTCATCCTCGAGCGCGTCCACTACACCGACTTCGTCACCCGCGGCGAGCTCGAGCTCGAGGCGCTGGTGCAGCCGATCACGTCGTTCCTCGCGCCCGTGTTCTTCGTGATCATGGGGATGCGCACGGACCTGCGGGCGTTCGCGGCGCCCGGCGTGCTCGCGCTCGCGGCCGCCCTGACGGGGGTGGCCGTCCTGGGCAAACAGGCTTGCTCGCTCGGCGTGTCGAGCCGGATCGCGGACCGTTTGACGGTCGGCCTCGGCATGATCCCGCGCGGCGAAGTGGGCCTCATCTTCGCGAACATCGGGCTCGGGCTAAAGATCCAGGGCGAGCCCGTGGTCTCGCCTCATGAGTTCTCGGCGCTCGTGGTCGTCGTCATCCTGACGACGGTGGTGACGCCGCCGCTCCTGAAGTGGAGCCTTGCGCGCCTGCCGCCATCGTCCGAGCCATTGGCGCCGGATGCTCGGACGGAGCATTGAGCGAGGCGGGCGCCAACGCCGGTAGCTCTCCGACTGCCAAGGCCGCTTCCTCGAGGCTCGCCAGGTAGAGCATCCCCTCGTGCACGCGCAGCCCGGTCGCCATGTAGAACCCCCGCGAGCGGCCCACGAGCTCGCGCACGACCTGGCCTTCGTCGTCGATCGCCATCACGCGCATCGTGCGGCCCGGCCCCCACTGCATGCTGTCTGGGAGCTTCCAGAGCGCGTTGCGCCAGCGCGGATGCGAGCGATGCAAGAGATCGAGCAGACGGCTGCGCGGGCTCGGCAAAGAGATCCAGATCAACCCGTCTGCGTTGGCGAGGTTGTCGGGGAAGCCGGGCAGGCCGTCGATCAGCACGTCGCTCTGACCCTGGCGCTCGCCCTCGAGCCAGACCCGGGTGAGCCGGTACGCGCCCGTCTCGGCCACGGCCACGAACGACTCGTCGCTCGCGAGCGCCACGCCGTTCGCGAACTGCAGCCCTTCCAGCAGCACTTCGACCTTTCCGTTCGGAGTGCGCCGCAGGAGCCGGCCCGTGCCCGAATGCTCGACGAGATCCGCGCGCCAGTGGTCGATCGTGAAGCGCCGAGACGAATCGCTGAAGTAGATCGTTCCGTCGTTGGCGATCGCGGCGTTGTTGCAGAAGCTCAGGCTGTAGGTGCCACGCGCGACCAGGGTCTCGATGCGGCGGCTGTCGGGGTCGATACGCAAGAGCCCGCGTCGCGTATCGCAAACGATGAGGCTGCCCTCGACGTCCACTTCGATGCCGAGCGGCCGGCCGCACGTGTTGACCAGGACCTCGAGCGGCTTGTCGTGGCCGTTTTTGCGGCTTACCCGCACGATCCGGCCGTCTTCGAGGCCCGCGATCAGCCGTCCCTCGCCGTCCACCGCCACGTCTTCACCGCGCGCCGGCAGGGCGAGCAGCTCGAGCGGAGGGAAGGGCGCGCTCGCGCGAAAACGTGGGGAAACCGGCGGCGGGGACCAGACGACGGGGTGGATAGGGGGCTTCATCGACCCGTCAGCATACACAGGTCAGTGTTGGCGAGCGAGTGTGGCGACGTCCTGCATCGGCTGAAAGGCGGACGCGCTCGCGGGGCCTCAGGCCGGAATCAGGGCGCGCAGCCGGTGATCGGCATCACAACCGGAGCGGCCTGTATCCACCGCGACTGCACGGCGAGTAAGGTCTCCTCGGACTCCACCTTACGTTCGTCGCAGCATGGAGGTCGGCTGGAGGAGGCGAGGACGCGGGCAGGTTGGCGATGCGCACGACATGAGCGGCCCGATCGTGCGCGCACCGTTTGGATGCTGCGCCACAGGCCGTGTAGCAGGTCACGCTGGGCTGCGCGCTTGGCGCTCCGGGCGGCGCGAGGACTCCGCGAGCGGGTTCGCGGGCAGGTAGACGTCGAAGCGGCTCCCGCGTCCGCGTTCGCTCTGCACGGCCACCCAACCGTGATGATCGCGCGCGATGCCCTCGACCACCGCCAGCCCGAGGCCCGTGCCTTCTCCCTCGCTCTTGCGCGTGAAGAAGGGCTCGAACAGCCGCGGCAGGTCCTCGGCGTCGATGCCCACGCCGCGATCGATCACGCCGATGCGCGCGTAGCGGCCGCGCGGCGCGTGCACGCCGGTGGGCGGCTCGGCCTCGAGCTCGTCGATGCTGATGTCGATGGTGCCGCCTTCGGGCATGGCCTGCATGGCGTTCATCAACAGGTTCGTCAGCACCTGCAGGAGCTGCTGCGCGTCGACGTGCACGCGCACGTCGGAGGCCGAGCGATCGAGGCGGATGCTCGCGCCGTAGCGCCTGGTGAGCGGCTCGAGCGTGCGCACCGCGTGCTCGGCCAGCTTGCGGAGCTCGACGGTCTCGGCGCGTTTGCCGCGCCGGCGCGCGAAGCCGAGCAGGTCTTTCAAAATGCCGGTCATCCGGCTCGCTTGCTCGAGGATCGTGCGGGCGCTCGCCCGCGCCTCGGCGCCCGCGCCCGCGTCCTGCTCGATCAGGCGGGCGTGGCCCGAGACCACGTTGAGCGGCGTCCCGAGCTCGTGCGCGAGCGAGGAAGCCAGCTGGCCGACGGTGCGCAGGCGATCGGCGTGACGCAGCTGCTCGAGCGCGGCGACGCGTTCGGCGCCGAGCTCGTCGAGCGCGCGGCGCGCCGTCTCGAGCGCCTCGGCCATGCGGTTCATCTCGCGCGCCAGGATCGCGACCTCGTGCTTCGCTCTGGACTCGCTCGCGCGGCTCGAGAAGTCGCCCGCGCCGATCTGGCGCGCGAGCTGGCTCAAGCGCTCGAGCGGCCGGCCCACGACCCAGCGGATCAGCACGAACGTGACGAGGCCCGCCAGCACCGCGAGCGCGAGCGCCTGCGTCACCAGCGACTTGAAGCCGACGCGCGCGAGCAAGCTGTCGATCGCGTGCGGCTCGATCAGCTCGAGCGCCGCGTGCCGGGCCTCGAGCGGTACGTAGGTCAGCACCTCTTCGCCGTAGACCCCGACCACCACCTCGCCGCGCGTCAGCGGGTTGATGTCGGGCGCGGGCAGCTGCGGATGAGGCAGGGAATCGCGATTGAGCGCCACCAGCCGGATCGTCGCGTGCGAGCTGGTGATCGCTTCGTCCTGCACGAGCAGGCGCGCCTCCTCGACCGGGTCGACCTCGCGGTCGGGCCGCGCGAGCGCGGTCTTCAACACATTCGCGAAGAAACGGCGGTCGCGCAGTGTTATTTCCAGGACCAGGCGCTGCTCCTCACGGACGCGCGTGACCACCCCGGCGCCGAGCACGACCAGGATGGTGGCGAGCAGTGCGATCCAGAGGCGAGTTGCAATGCGCATGGGCTCCGTTCAGCCTTGGCATGCTAGGTGCGTATGTCCAGTATGGATGCCGGCGTTGGGGCAAAACCAGACGCAAAAGATATGAGCGAACGAAAGACACGCGTGTTGTTGGTCGAGGACGATGCGGCCATGGGTGCCCTGGTCTCGCGCAATTTACTGCGGCGCGACTTCGAACCAGTGCACGTGCTGAGCGCCGCCGACGCGCTCCATGCCGTGGAGACGCAGCTCTTTCACGTGGTCGTGTCGGATGTGCGGCTCGGCGGCATGACCGGGCTCGAGCTGTGCGAGCGGCTGTGCGCGAGGCGGCCGGAGGTGCCCGTAATTCTCATCACGGCCTTCGGTGACCTCGACACGGCGATCGCGGCGCTGCGCGCGGGCGCCCATGATTTCCTGCCAAAACCCTTCGAAATCGACGAGCTGGCGATGCGCATCTCGCACGCCGCCGAGCTCGGCTTTCTGCGCGCCGAGGTAAAGCGCCTGCGTGAGGTAGTTTCCCCCGCTACCGGACCCGCGGAGATGCTCGGCGAGAGCCCGGCCATGCGCACGGTGTTCGCGCTCATGTCGCGCCTGGCGCTGTCCGACGCGCCGGTGCTCATCTGCGGCGAGACCGGCACCGGCAAGGAGCTCGCGGCGCGCGGCCTGCACGAGAAGAGCCGGCGCCGCGAGGGGCCCTTCGTCGCCATCAACTGCGCGGCGATGCCCGAGAACCTGCTCGAGAGCGAGCTGTTCGGGCACACGCGCGGCGCCTTCACCGACGCGCGCCAGGCGCGCCAGGGGCTGTTCCTCGAGGCGCACCAGGGCACGCTCTTCCTCGACGAGATCGCGGAGCTGCCGCTGTCGCTGCAGGCCAAGCTCCTGCGCGCGCTGCAGGATCGCAAGGTGCGGCCGGTCGGCAGCGACAAAGAGATCTCCTTCGACGCGCGCATCCTGTGTGCGACCCATCGCGACCTCGACGCGCGCGTGGAGGCGGGGCTGTTCCGCGAGGACCTCTACTACCGCCTGAACGTGCTGCAGCTCGATCTGCCGCCCTTGCGCGCGCGCGGCTCCGACGTGCTCGTGCTCTCGAACGCGTACCTCAAGCGCGTGGCCGCGCGCACCGGCAAGCAGGTCAAGGGCATCGCGCCCGAAGCGGCGCGCAAGCTGCTCAACTACGCCTGGCCCGGCAACGTGCGCGAGCTGGCCAACGTGGTCGAGCGAGCCGTGGCGTTGGCCGAGTACGACGAGGTCACGGTCGCCGACTTGCCTGAGAAGATCCAGGCGTTTCGTCCTTCGGACGTGCTGGTCGCCGGGCACGATCCCTCCGAGCTCGTGACGCTCGAGGAGGTCGAGCGGCGCTACATCCTGCGCGTGATGGAGGCCGTGGGCGGCAACCGCACGCGCGCCTCCGAGATCCTGCGGGTCGACCGCAAGACCCTCTACACGAAGCTCAAAAATTACGAAAAGCAGCGCGCCGCGGAGGGTTGAGCTGCGCTCCGATCAGTCTACGAGCGAGCTCGTGAAGTTCGGGGTACCGGCTCCCTGCACGAAGATGCCGGGATAGGTCTCGAAGCCGGCGCTCGGGTTGTGGTCGATCGTCGAGCTCTCGATGAGCAGCTGCCCGGTGCTGTCGTTGCTGACGAAGAAGATGCCCCCGCCGCCTTCGTTGGCGGTGTTGCTCGCGAGCTTGGATCCGCACAGACGCAGCGTGTAGGTGAGGCCGTTGGTGTAGATCGCGCCGCCGCTGCCGCCGCCCGGTGTGCCCGCGCGCGCTGGGTTCGCGCCATTGCCGAGCGCTTTGTTGTAGCTGAGCGTGCTGTTCAGGAATTGAAACGACGTCCCGAGGCCGCCGACGGCGCCGCCGTTGGAGCCGGTGTTCGCGCGGCTCGCGTCGCCGCCGAACGTGCTGCGGACGATGTAGACGGGCAGGGCGTCGTACTGCTGGAGCGCGTAGATCGCGCCGCCGGCGACGTCCGGCCCGGTATCGGGGCAGGCGTTGTTGAAGAATTGGCTGTTGATGACCTTGAGCCGTCCGCCCTGCGCGTAGATGGCGCCACCGCCCTGGCCCGTGCTCTTCGCGTTGCCGCCGGCGAACGTCAGGTTCTGCACGGTGAGCTGCGGGAACTCTTGGTCGTCGCAGTGCGGCGTGGTCCAGACTTGGTCCTGATCGCACGTGTTCTGATACAAGATGCGCACGTTGCCGCCGCCGCTGAGCGTGACCTTGCCGCCGCCGTCGATCACCACTTTGTCGCTCTTGTCGTTGAACACCTTGGCGGTCTGATCGAGCGCGATGGTCACGGGCGCGGCGCCGCAGTCGAACGTGATCACGCCGCCCTGGGCGACGGCGTCGACGAAGGCGCTCGAGGTGCAGCTGTCTGGTGTGCCGCTGCCGACCACGGTGGTCGGATGCGTGATGTCTTCGAGCTGCGCGTCGGCGGGAACCTCGCAGTCTGGAGTCTGCACGGGCGCGGGCGCACCGGCATCGCTCGTGGATGCAGGCGGACTGCTGCTGCTCGGCGCGCCGGCGTCTGCTACGGCCGCGAGCGGCGCGGCGAGCGCAGGGGAAACTTGCGCGTCCGCGAGTGCGAGGGCCGGCGCAGCGGGCGCGCTGTTCACGAAGGCCGCGCTGGCCGAGACCGCGCTCGTTTCATGGCTCGTCATCGGCGGCGCTACGCCCGCGTCGTTCACTGTGTTGGACGAGCTCGCGGTGCTTACGGGGCTGGACGAGACGCCGCCATCAGCCGCAGCTTGCGGACGGATGACGTCAGGAACAGACACGATCGCAGCGTCTGCAGACGGAGCGGAAGACGCATCGTTCGCATCTTGGATGTCTAAGTGCTCGGCGGGTGTTTCTGCGCAGCCGATCATCCCGGCGCTGCTCATGCATAAACAGGCCATGATGCTGGTCCGATGTGCCACCATGTCACCTCCGGGCCGAAATCCTAGCGTGCTCACGTTCGATCGCTCGCAGAACCGACATCGCGAGCGCATAAGCGTGGGACATGTCGGCACACGGTGCGCCCTGTTTTCCACTGGATTTAGAAAGATCGAAACCGCGCAACGTGCGCGCACGGGCCGCGAAAGAGCAGGCAAAAAATCACGCGATGTGTGG
Organism: uncultured Polyangiales bacterium; assembly: GCA_964651185.1. GTDB lineage: Bacteria > Myxococcota_A > Polyangia > Polyangiales > DASUME01 > DASUME01. The sequence continues at coordinate 1,434 of CAZYWR010001079.1, read as the reverse complement.
CTTCGATCTCATGTGAGCGAGATTCGCCGCGCGACGAGGGGAGGCGCAGCGCCGCGCGCGAGATTCGCACTCATAGGGCCCGATCGCGTCATATGTGCGCGCGATGAAGAGCGTGCGGCGCAGGAGCGTGCGTAGCTCGAATCGTGTCGCAAGCGCCCCTGCGCCCTCGCGGCGCCCTTACTTGTACGAGCTCATCACGGAGAGGCGACTCCAAGTCATGTCCGTGCCGGCGACGCAGGCAGGCTTGGTCGGATCGGGCATGCTGAGCCCGCCGCTGATATCGCGGCTTTGGTAGCCGACGCGCGGCTGGCCGTCGGTCGTGAGCGCGAGCGACGGGCTGTGCAGGAACCAGGCGCCGATCGTGCAGTTCCACTCGAGGAAGATGTTGTCGGGCGGAATATCGCTGCCCTTCTCGACGTAGCTGCTCTCCCAGACGCCGTCGGCTTGCGTGCAGGCGGCCGCATCACAGTAAGTCAGGATGATGTCGTAGTTCAGCGTGTGCGCGATGCGCGGGCGATCGTTCTGGTCGAGCGCGAGGTCGATGCCGGCGTCGATCGCGTCTGCTTCGAAGATGGTGCCGCCCGTCCAATGGTCAGTCGTGCAGTCGGTATCGCACGCGAAGTAAGAGAGGCGCTTGTTGCCCTCCGGACTCTTGCCGATCATCGCCACGCGGGGCTGGCCGGCCTTGGTCAAGGCCAAGCTGATCGCCGGATTCATGTCGACCGCCTCGGTCATGCTCTCGTAGGGCGGGAGGAAGCCGATGCCCTTCCAAGTGTCCTCGGCATTGCAGCTGCCCTCGCACGAGAGATACGCGCCGAGCGGATCGGACGCGTCGTCGCCGAAGCTGAACACGAACGTGGCCACGTGCGCCTTTCCGGTGGCGTCGATGCGCAGGCTCGAGCCTTCCCAGATCTCGTCTTTGGCGATCACGTCGAAGCGCCAGTTCGCGGCGTTGTCGCAGCCGGCGTCGCACTGCGCGTACAGGGTCTCGGGCGGCTTTTGCCCGATGCCGAACAGCGCGCGGTAGGTGTGCAGCAGAAAGCGCGGGCGGCCCTGGGGATCGAGCGCGAGCGCTTCGCCCGTGGCCGCGCGGTCGCCGCCGTGGTCCATGATCTGCGTGAGCTTCCAGTTCGCGCGTTCGGTGCAGCCTTGATCGCACTCGGCCCAGTAAAGGTGCGCGAAGCTCGAGAGCACGACGCGCGGCTTTCCGTCCGCGGTCAACGCGAGCATGGCGTCGCCGACCGTGCCGTCCGTCTCGAACGCGACCACCGCGGCGTCCTCACGCTGCGCGCACGCGCCGGCCGCGCAAAACGCGTAGTACGCGCCGCCGCCTGCGTAGGCGGGGTAGAGCGTATGCACGTTGCCCGCGGCATCGACCTCGACCACAGGCGCGGCGGTGTTGTCGGGTTCGCCGGTCGGCAGGAAGAGGTGCGT
>CAZYWR010001078.1:0-1582 GCA_964651185.1 uncultured Polyangiales bacterium | reverse complement strand
AACACCGCCCACTCCGTGCTGTTCGGCGCGATCAAGGCCACGCGCTCGCCACGCCGGAGTCCGCCGGACAAGAGCGCCGCGCGCAGCACGTCGACCCGACCCGCGAAGTCGCGGTAGCTGAGCCAGCGCCAGCCGCGCGCTTCACGGACGCCGAACAGCGGGCGGCTGGCGTGGCGCTTCACGCTGCTCTCGTACAACTCGCACAGGTCGTTGTACTCAGCGCGCATCAGCCTGGTTCTCGGCGAGCGCCGCGCACGCCTCGACGTGCAAACCGACCAAACCGCACACCAGCGCGCGGGCGTGCCGAGCGCATGCGCCACGCGAAAGGGCCTGGTTCCCGAGGATGGATTCGAACCATCATTAGCGGATCCAAAGTCCGCCGTCCTGCCTTTAGACGACTCGGGAGCGGGATCGCAACATCATTTCGCGCGCCTGAACCCGCACGCATTTCGTGGTTTCGCTCGCGCGCGCCGGCGCGCCCTTGGACCGCTCTGTACCTGATCACGGTCGCCTTCGCAAAAGTCACTGCGGCCGCGAGAGTGTGCGCACGTGCTGCACCAGCACGGCGATGCCGCGATCGTTGAGCTGGTCCCCGAACGCGGGCATCATGCCCTTGCCTTCTTTGATGATCGTGTGCAGCTCGGCGTCGCTCCGCGCGCTTCGGTACGCCGGGCTGGTCATGTCGGGCAACGCCGCACCTGGCGGGCGCCCCGTGCCATCCCCGCGCCCCGAAGCGCCGTGACAGCTCGCGCAGCGCATGCTCCACAGCGCGGCTGCCGCGCGCGCATCGGCATCGGCCCCTTCGACGGCGCTGCCCTGGCCTTCCGGCGCGACGGCGGGCGGCGGCTGATGATCGGATGCCTGCCACTCGTGCAGCTCGCGCTTCTGTCCGCACGCTGAGAGCAGCGCACCCGAGGCGAGGACGGAGAACCAAACCGCAATGCTCGCGCCGGCAAGGGCGAGCAAACGGTTGCAGCGCGGAGCAAAGGCGGACGTGCGCACGATCGGAGCCGAGTTGTACCCTCGTCGTCAGCCGCCGACCAGGCTCATGCCGACCTTGCGGTGCTCGTCGATGTCGGAGCGCTGAAAGAAGTGACCGGCGAGCTTGCTGCCGAGCGCCGCGTGAATGAGCCACGCGAGCTCCCGATCGCTGCGCCCGGCGCGTAGCGCGTCGCGCAGCGACACGGAGGCGCGCGAGGCCAAGCAGGCGCGTAAATCGCCGCGCGCAGTCACGCGCACGCGGTTGCAAGCGGCGCAAAATTCGTCCGACACCGCCGTGATGAAACCGACTTTGCGGCCCGATCCATCCGCGGCCCGCAGATAACGGGCCGGCCCCTGGCCAGCGATCGCTTCCCCGCGCCCGCAGACGCGGGCACCGAGCCGGTCCACGAGCTGGGCGTGGGAGACGAAGCGGCCCGCCGGAAGATTCGCGGCCTCCCCGAGCGGCATCAGCTCGATAAAGCGCGGCGTCATGCCGTGCTCCCAGGCCCAGTCGACCAGGGCCGGCGCCTCCTCGTCGTTGACGCCGCCGAGCGCGACGATATTGAGCTTTACCTCCAGTCGCGCAGCGAGCGCCGCGTGC
>CAZYWR010001077.1:0-3274 GCA_964651185.1 uncultured Polyangiales bacterium | reverse complement strand
GAGGACATTCAGTTCGGCCTGCTGGACCGCTACGTGGGCGACGTCCGCGTCGAGGACAGGGCGGCCCTGCCGGGGCGAACCGGCAAAGGCGCGCTGTACGTCGCCAACCACCAAGTCGCGGTCGAGACCATCCTCGCCGCGATCGTGCTGGCGGGCCTGACCGGATCCATCCCGACGCTGCCCGCCAAGCTCGAGCACCGGCACACCTGGGTCGGCGAGCTCATGCGCATCCTGACCGCGCGGCCCGGCCTGCGTGATCCCGGGCTGCTCCACTTCATCGACCGCGGCGATCCTACCTCGATCCTGCGCCTGCGCGACGTGCTCGAGCGCGACTTGGCCGACGGCCGCAGCGCGCTCATCCACGTCGAGGGAACGAGGGCGACGAGCTGTCGCCAGCCCGTGCGAACCATGAGCGCGGTCTTCCTCGATCTCGCGATCTCCGCCCGGGTGGACGTCATCCCGGTTCGCTTCGTCGGCGGCCTCCCGGTCGCCCCCGCGCCGGAGCGGCTCGAGCTCCCTCTCGGCCATGGAAAGCAGGAGTACTGGGTGGGGCGGCCGATCCCAGCCGCGGAGCTCGCCGCGCTTCCGTTCGCTGCGCGCACCCAACGTGTGCAGGCGGCGATCAACGAGCTCGGGGTGCCTCACGACGCCGAAGTCCCGTGCGCGCCGGCGCCGCGGTTCTCCGAGGCCGTGCGCGCGTGGCTGGAGGCGCGCCGCGTCTCCGAGCCGCAAGCCGCCATGGCCGTCGTCCTCGGCGAACTGGAGGCGCTGAGCGACGAGGGACGCGCGCTGCTGTCCGAGCTGCGTGCCGCGCAGCCGAGCCGTGATGCTTCGCCGCTCGGGGCGTGGCGGGCGAGGTTGTGCCGCTGGCTGCTGGGCTTGTAGCGGCTCGCGGCTAGCCGCTATGCATTTCACTTAGAGCGACGGCACCCGCCCTCACCGGTGCTCGAGCCTACGAAGCGCTGTCGCTTCGTAGACGAGAGCGTTGTCGGCGACGGCGCTTTAGCGGCAACTTTTGAAAGCTGAGCATGTCCTGCATATCGGTCTCGCGTGGCCGCGGTTATGCCGTCGCCGTCGCTGTCCACGATAGCGGAGGGAAGTCCCCGGGATCTGCCCTCTTCTCCGAATCGCACGCTTGAAGTGAGTACGTATGAAGTGACCGGCTCCGCGATCGCTGGGTCGTGAGCCACCGTTAGCCGTCCACGCAGCGGGACGCGCGCGCGGTTGCGAACGGTCCAGCTCGGAACCATGTGCCGAGCTCTCGGTGTCGGCCCTGACCGGCGTCCGCGCCCTAGCGCTCGACGCCGGGGCCGTTGTCTATTATACGAGACGCACAGGCGCGCACCGAGGTGAGCTATGTCGCGACTACGCTTACGCGTTTTGAGTCAATTGGGGGACGCCGACGCGGTCGGGCTGCCTGCGGATCTGCGGGAGCGGGTCGAGATCGTGCACGTCCCGCCGAGCGCGCCGATCCCGAGCGATCTGCGCGGCGACGTGCTGCTGATGGTGCACGGCAACCAGGCGATCTACGACCTCGCCGAGCGCGGCGTGAAGTGGGTGCACTTCGTGGGCACGGGGCTGAACGCGTACGACGTCCCGCGGCTCGCGCGCGGTCGCGTATTCACCAACTCGCGGGGTGCCGTGGCGGTGCCGATCTCGGAGTGGGTGCTGGCGACGATGCTCTACCACGAGAAGCGCCTCGACGAGGTGTTCATGCGCGCGAAGCCTGCAGTGTGGCCGCCGCGCTGGCGGCTCGGCACGCTGCACGGCCGGCGCGTGGCGGTCCTCGGGTTCGGCGCGATCGGCGAGAACGTCGCGCGGCGCCTGTCGCCGTTCGGGGCGCAGGTGGTCGCGCTGCGTCGCACCGACAAACCTAGCCCGTTGCCCGAGGTGAAGCTGGTGAAGAGCGTGGAGGCGCTGATCGACGGCGCCGATCACTTGGTGCTCGCCGCGCCTGCCACGCCCCGCACGCGGCACATCGTCAACGCGGAGCTGCTCGCGCGCGTCAAGCCAGGGCTTCACCTGGTCAACGTCGCACGCGGTGAGTTGGTCGACCAAGACGCTCTGCGCGAGGCGCTCGATCGCGGCATCGTGGCGGCGGCTTCGCTCGACGCCGTCACGCCCGAACCGCCTCCCGAGGAGCACTGGCTGTACACGCACCCGAGGGTGCGTCTATCGCCGCACAACTCGTGGAGCTGGCCCGGCAGAGAAGGCACCGTGACCGGGATCTTCATCGCCAACCTTCGCCGCTACCTCGCGGACGAGCCGCTCGAGAACGTGATCGATCCTGAAGTCGGCTACTGATCACGCTCACCTCGCCGTGGTGGAGCAGGCCGGACGGATCGAGCCAGCGCCACAACCGACGGCCACGGAAGAATGGTGTGATCGTCGTTCGAGTATGCCCGTCGACCCTGCCAGGAAGGGCGCGGAGGAGAGACCACGATGGAACGGAGTCGTCGAGCGACCACTCGCGGTAGTACGCACGCAGGCCGTGCTCGTCGTGGATCGTGCGTCCTCCTCACGACCATGCAGCAGGTTCAAGGGCTCGCTCTGCGGGCGCATGCGAGGCACTGGTTGAGCACACCCCGAGCAGATCCTCCGGCAGGTTGCGGCCGAACGGTCCCCGCTAGTTCGGGGCAACGCGCTCGGTGGTGTTCCTACTCCGATGTCGACGATCGCGACCCTTAGCCGCCCTCCACCTCGAGGGCCGAGCGGCGGTCTGACTATCTGCTGTGCCAGGTGCTCGGCAGTGCACTCCCGTCCTCAACACCGTGTTCCGCTTCATGCTCGACGAGCGCGCGCCGACCCTATGAGAGGTGCGTACGTGCGCCCCCCGCGCGCCTCGCTCATGCTCAACCTCTCCTGACGTCATGCGCGAAAGGACTCGAGGCTTACCTAGATTGTGGCTTACTGTGCCGTGGCTTCGCGCGAGTGCGCTGCGAATCATGCGCGGAGAGCCATCTCGTGGGCCTTTTCGTGCAAGGGTCGCGGATTCTGTCCATCCTGCGTTGGCCGACCATCCTGCGTTAGCCGACGCATGTGCGCCTCGGCAGCGAACCTGATCGAGCGCGTGTTGCCCGCGGTCGCGCTGCGACAATGGGTGCTTACGTTCCCGTTTCCGTGGCGCTATCGGCTGGCGCAGGACGGTACGCTGTTGGGCGCGTTGACGCGCATCTTCGTGGCGACGGAGCCCAAGAGCATCTTGCGCTTTTGGCGGCGCTCGGCGAGCCCACCGACGTCCCGGCCCGGTCGTCGAGCCGTGGTCCGCCGTACT
>CAZYWR010001076.1:0-5611 GCA_964651185.1 uncultured Polyangiales bacterium | reverse complement strand
TGCCCGCGAGCCGTACCCGCATGGGACGTGCGCTCATGCGGCTCTCCGGCGAGCGGCTTTTGCTCGGCGAGCACAAGGGTGAGCGCGAACGAAACCTCGATCTGCTCGCACAGCTGTTCGCGAGCGTAGGCGCCTTCGTCGATAGTTATCGGCAAGAGGTCGAGCGCGTGGAGCTCCATCCGGTGGCGCTTCTCGTGGGCGGAGGCGCCGAAGTCCGCGAGGCCGCCATCCAGGTCACCGACGCCTTTTTGCGCGAGCTCGGTTGAGCGCTCATCCGCGCGCGAGAAGCGGCGCGAGATAGCGGCCGGTGTGCGAGCGCGGGCACTTCGCGATCTCTTCGGGCTCGCCCTCGGCCACGATCTCGCCGCCGCTGGGTCCGCCTTCGGGCCCGAGGTCGATCACGTGGTCGGCCGCCTTCGCCACTTCCAAGTGATGCTCGATCACGATCACCGTGTTGCCCAAGTCGACGAGGCGCTCGAGCAGCGCCAAGAGGAGCGCCACGTCGCTGAAGTGGAGGCCCGTCGTGGGCTCGTCCAGGACGAGCAACGTGCGCCCGGTGGTGCGCCGGGCGAGCTCACGCGCGAGCTTGACCCGTTGCGCCTCGCCTCCCGATAAGGTGTTGGCAGGCTGGCCGAGCGCGACGTACCCGAGGCCCACATCGCGCAACGCGCCGAGCTTCGTCGCGAGCTTCGGCAAGGCCGAGAACAAAGCGTGCGCCGCTTCCACGCTCAGGTCGAGCACGTCCGCGATGCTGTAGCCACGATAGCGCACGTCGAGCGTCTCGCGGTTGTAGCGCCGTCCCTGGCACGTCTCGCAGCGCACGAATACGTCGGGCAGAAACTGCATGTCCACGCGCACGACGCCGTCGCCCCGGCAGACCTCGCAGCGGCCGCCCTTCACGTTGAAGCTGAAGCGGGCCGGGCCGTAGCCGCGCGCGCGCGCCTCCGGCAGGCTGGCGAACAGCTCGCGCAGATCGTCCAGCGCGCCGACGTACGATGCCGGGCTCGAGCGCGGTGTGCGGCCGATCGGCGCTTGGTCCACGTCGATCACGCGGTCGAACGCCTCGGCGCCGCGCAGCGCCAAGATCGGAGGCTTGCCGCGCAGCACGCCTTTGACCGCCGGCAGCAGCGTGTCGATGATCAGCGAGGATTTTCCGCTGCCGCTCACGCCGGTGACGCAGGTGAGCCGCGCGAGCGGGACGCGCAGTCGCACCTGCTTGAGATTGTGGATGGAAGCGCCATCGAGCTCGAGCCAGCGTTCGGGCGGAGCACGCCGAGCGGCGCGCAGGATGCGGGCCCGGCCGCTCAGATAACGTCCCGTAGGCGACTCGGGGTGCAACGCCAGCTCCGCGGGGCTCCCAGCCGCGATCAAGCGGCCGCCTTGGGCGCCCGCACCCGGCCCGAGGTCCACCACGTAGTCCGCCGCCCGGATCGTAGCCTCGTCGTGCTCGACGATGAGCAAAGAATTCCCCTGATCACGCAGGCGTTCGAGGCTCTTGATCAGACGTGCATTGTCGCGCGCGTGCAGTCCAGCAGACGGTTCGTCCAGCACGTACAGTACGCCCACCAAGCTCGACCCGATCTGCGTGGCCAAGCGGATGCGCTCGAGCTCGCCGCCAGAGAGCGTGATCACGCTGCGCTCGAGCGCCAGATAGTCGAGGCCCAGCTCGACCAGCGCCCCCACCCGCGCCGCGATGTCCTTGAGCAGCCGCGCCAGGACTTCGTTCTCGGCGCTCGTACGTGCGAGCTCGGCCACGAACGCGGAGAGCTCGCGCAGGCTCATCGCCACCAACGCCGGCAGCGTCACCCCGTGCACGCGAACGTTGCGCGCGAGCGGCGAGAGCCGGGTCCCTGCGCAGGCGGGACAGCGCGTCTCGCGCGCGAATCGATAGAGGTCCTCTTCGAGGTAAGCCAGCGTATCGGCCAGCTCGTCAGCCGCGCCCCGCTTTCTGCGTGCGAGCTGCGCCGCACGTTCGCGCAGCGCCGGGATGATGCCGGTCCAGATGCTCCCCTTCGCCCGCGTGACCGCGGCTTTCGCCTGGCTTTTGCGCGCTGCGCCGTTTCGCGCATGCCTGCCGGCCGGCGCGTCGGCAGCATGTCGCTTGCTCCCACCCGCTGTCGCGTCGGCAGCATGTCGCTTGCTCCCACCCGCGGTCGCGTTGGCCGCATGTCGCTTGCTCCCACCCGCTGTCGCGTCGGCAGCATGTCGCTTGCGTCCGCGCGCACGCGCTTCGCCATTTGGCTCGACGGGGCCCGCGGGCACCGCAAGGTTTCGCTCGTCCGCGTCCGCGCGCGCTTCGCTGCCGTCTCGCGGGCCCGCCTCAGCGCGCGCTTCGACGACCTGCGCTCGGCTTTGCTGGACGTGCGGTCCGGGATCTGCGCCGAACAGCAGGCGCTGCACCACAGCGGCCGAGAGCTGTGCCCAGGGGGCATCGAGATCGACGGTCCACGCTTCCTCCAAGCGCTCGAGCTCGCGTTGATAAAAAGCGCCTTCCGGCCGGCCCCAAGCGGCGATCGCGCCCTCCCGGATCGAGAGCGACGGATCGGGTACGACCAGCTCGGGATCGAACTCGAGCACCACGCCGAGTCCGCCGCAATGCGGGCACGCCCCTTCCGGGCTGTTGAAGGAAAACGTGCGCGGCGTGAGTTCGCCGTAGACCTCACCCGAATCGAGACATACGAGCCGCTCCGAGACGAACCAATCGAAGCCTTCGGGCGTGAACAGGCGCGCGCACCCGTTGCCCTGGCGGTAAGCGAGCTCGATGGCTTCGCTCACGCGTTGGCGCGCCGAGGGCTTGATGCGTACGCGGTCGACCTGCACCTCGAGCTGATGCTCGCGTCGCGCGTCCACGGAGATGGCCTCGCCCAAATCGTGCACCACGCCATCGAGCGCGATGCGCACGAACCCCTCTTTGCGCAAACGCGCCAGCTCACGCTCCACGTCCGGTGCGCTCTCGGCGGGGATCGGCGCCGCGATCGTGAGCCGCGTCTCCTCGGGCAGCGCCAACGCACGGTCGACCACCTGCTCGACGGGGAACGCACGCATCTCTTTGCCCGTGCGCGGGCTGTGCGCGACGCCTGCCCGGGCGAATAGCAGCCGCAGGTAGTCGTAGATCTCGGTGATCGTTCCGACCGTCGAGCGCGGATTTCGAGCGATCCCCTGCTGCCGGACGCTGATCGCGGGAGAGAGGCCGTCGATGCCGTCGACGTCGGGCTTCGGCATCTGCCCCAAAAACTGCCGCGCGTAGACGCTGAGCGACTCGACGTAGCGCCGCTGCGCCTCGGCGTAGATGGTGTCGAACGCCAGCGACGACTTACCCGAGCCGCTGGGCCCGGTGATCACGACCAAACGATCGCGCGGCAACGTGACGGTCAGGTTCTTGAGGTTGTGTTGGCGCGCCCCGCGCACCACGAGCTCCGCGGCCATGATCAACCTTCGGCGGGCGCCGCGAGCTGCGCTGCGAGCGCGAGCGCTGCGCTCATGCCGGCCGGCTCGGCCTGGCGGCGCGCGGCCGCATCGTAAGCCACGCCATGATCGACGCTGGTGCGCACGAACGACAGCCCCCAGGTCGTGTTCACCGCCGCGCCCCAGTCGAGCAGCTTCGACGCGATCGTCGCTTGATCGTGGAACATCGCGACGACCCCGTCAGCTTCGCCGCGCTGGGCAGCGCGAAAGGTCGATTCTGCCGGCCACGGGCCCGACAGGTGCACGCGCTCGTCCACGAACGGCGGCTCGCTACGCAACGACTCGAGCGCCGGACCGATCACCTCGAGCTCTTCGCGCCCGAACAGCCCTTGTTCGCCCGCGTGCGGGTTCAGCCCGACGACCCAGAGAGCGCGCGCGCGGCGGAGCTCGCCGCGATCGGGCGACAGACGCAGCAGCGCCTCGGCGAGATGGCGCACCGTGCGCACGACTCGCGGGCGCGTGATCGCCGAAGACACGTTCGCGACGGCGAGGTGGGTGGTGGCCAGCGCGACACGCAAGGTCGGCCCGAGGAACATCATCGTGACGGCGTCATCGTCGCGCCCGTCGAGGCGAGCGAGGAACTCGGTCTGCCCGATGAAGGGGTGCCCGGCGCTCGCGATGGCCGTCTTGCTGGTCGGGCCGGTGACGAGCGCGCGCGCTTGTCCGGCCTTAGTGCACGCGGCCGCGCGCGCGAGCGCCTCGAGCTGCGCGGCGCCCCCCTCCGGGCTAGGCGCGTGCCGCGCGATCAGCGCGTCGGCCACACGACCGACGTCCACCAAGCCGACGGCACCCCGCGGCAGCTCTTGCAACGAGCGCTCATCGCATTCGACGAAACAGGAGCGATCGCAGCCGAGCGCCGCCGCCTCCGCACGGAGCTGGGCAGCGTCGCCGAAGATCGCGGTCCGAATCGCCGCTCTCGCCGCGTAAGCCGCGCGCAGACTGACGTGGGGGCCGACCCCGCTCGGGTCTCCCGAGGAGATCGCTATCGGCGGAAGCGAGCGCTCGCGCGCGTGAGTGAAAGATGGCGACGCAAAAGTCACGGGGCTTTCATTTTATAGCCCGCACCGCGCACCGTCTCGATGGGATCCGCGGACGAGCCGAGCTTCATGCGCAGCCGCCGCACGTGGATGTCGACCGTACGGCTGCCGCCGTAGTAATCCACCCCCCAAACGCGATCGAGGAGCTGTTCGCGGCTGAACACGCGGCCACGATTTTGGCTGAGAAAGGCGAGCAACGCGAACTCCTGGTGCGTCAGCTCGATCAAGCGCCCGTCGACGGTCACCTCATGGGCCGCCAGGTCGATGCACATGCTTTGGATCTTGATCCGCTCTTTGCCGGCGAACTCGCTGCGCCTCCACTCCGCGCGACGAATGCGCGTGTAGAGCTCGACTGGTACGTAGGGCACCAATACGAAATCATCGAAGCCATCGTTCGGATCGAGTCGCTGGGTGGCGTTGACGGTGACGGCTATCAAAGCGGGCACTTCTGCCAAGGCAGGCACGGCGCGCAGGCGCATCACGGCGGCCCGGCCCGCTTCGATCTGATCGATCGCCTCGACCAGGATTACGCTCGGAGGATCGGCAGCAAAGTCGTGCGCTTCGAGGTTATCCCAGAGGTCGACTGAACGTACGCGGCACCCCAATTCGCTGAGCGTGGACATACCGCCGTCGGGACGCTCGAGAACGGCAGCTCCACCAACCACCAAGATCCACATGCTCGCCTCTGGAGATTTTCCGGTTGGAAACGCGAAGAGACTAGCGACGCGGATCGTGTGGCGCAAATGCAACCACGCGAAATCCGTTTAGGATTTCTCGACGATTTCGCGCGCGCGACGGTCGCGCGTCGGGGTATTGGAGAAACGCCGCTAGGCCCTCGACGAGACCCCTCGCGGGTTGCTAAAAACCGTCCAGCTTGGCCTCATCTGCCTGGAAATTGGTGATTACCTCGCTCGGCGCACAAGAAAGCGCTTTCGAGATCGTCGTGCGAGCGGAGAACTGGCTCGATGCGCTGCGCGCAGGACGCAAGGAGCTCAAAGAAGACGGCGGTCTTCCGCCGGGAGCGAGCTGCGTCATGTCTGCAGCCGGCGAGGTGACGATCCTCGACGCCGCGAACCGCCGCCGCTACCTGCTGACGCGCGTCCGCGAAG
>CAZYWR010001075.1:0-7045 GCA_964651185.1 uncultured Polyangiales bacterium | reverse complement strand
GAGCCTCGGGTCGCGGCGATGCGTCTGGCTGCACGAGACGGCGAGCCGGCCAATGGTGGAGAGAAACTCATGACTGATGCGATCTGCCCGCGCTGCACGCGCCCGCTCCACGGGGCGGTCGGCATCGCTGCGGGAAGCAGCCTGCGGGTGTGTCCGCATTGTCGCGGCTTTCTGCAGGCGATCGAAGACGGCTTTCGATCGCTCACGCCGGGCGACCTCGAGCGCCTGCCGGAAGAGGCCCGCTGGCAGCTCCTGCGCGCGCGCGCCGACCTGCGGGCACCGAGCTCCTGAGTCGCGAGCGGTGGGCCGGCGCGCGGCAACCGGCGCTCGAATGCCGGGCCGCTGCGGACGATGCTAGGCTGGCCGCGAGATGAAGTTGTTTGCGACGGATCTCGATGGCACGTTGCTCGACCGCGAAGACCGCATCCACCCGCTAGACCGAGAGGCGATCGCCCGGGCGCGCGAGCGCGGCGTGATCGTGACACTCGCCACCGGCCGCTTGACCAGCCGCACGCATCCCATCGCTCGCGCGCTGCGGCTCGACGCGCCGCTCGTGTGCGCCGATGGCGGCGTCGTCGCCTGCGCGACGACCGAGCGCGTGCTCGCCCATCGCCCGATCGCGGGCACGCTGGTCGCGCAGGCGCTCGAGCTGCTCGCGACAAACGGGCTCTCCACGTTCGTCTTCACGGCTGAAGCGATCCATTCGTGTCCGCGCGGGCGCGCTCATCACGCTTTCGTGCGCGGTTGGTCCCATGCGATCACGGTCCACGATGACGTGCGCGCGTGCGCCGCCCACACCGGCACGGATGCGCCGGTCATGGTGGTGGGCATCGGCGAAACCGCCGCCGTCGACGCGGTTTCGCGGCGGCTCGAGGGCGCCGAACACGAAGCCGAGTTGATGGCCTTCGACATCGCCGACGCGCGCGTGATCCGGCTGATGGCGAAGGGCGTGAGCAAGGGGGCGGCGTTGGCTGATCTGGCGGCGCAGCTCGGCGTTCAGCCCGAGCACGTCGCGGTCGCGGGCGACTGGTACAACGATCTCTCGATGTTCGCGGTGGCGGCGCGCTCTTACGCGATGCCCCATGCGCCGCCGGAGGTGAAAGCTGCGGCCAGTTGCGTGCTCGACGACGGCGCGCCGCGCCGCGGCGCCATCGCAGATGCGCTCGGGCGCTGGCGCCCCGAGCGCGGCTGAGCCCGCGAGCTCGAGCGCCGCGAGCGGAGCGCTCGACGCGTGCCGGTCACGAACATGCTCCGGCTCCGGCGACTACTGCACGACCACCGGCGCGCACTGCACCTGCACCTCCACGTGTGCGCCGCTCTGCAGCGCATCGCAGGCCGCGCCGGTCAGCGTCACGGTCTGACTGTCGGTGCCGAGCGTCCAGCCGTCGCTGCTGTTGCCGAACGCGCGCGCAGTGCCGTTCACGGTCACGAGCACATAGGTCGGGTCGTCCACCGGGTTCTCGAGCTGCTGCGAACACGACACCACCTGCGCCGCGATCTGCTCGAAGGTCGTGCTCAGGTCCGCGCCGCTCTCGACCGAGTGATGGGTGGTTTCGCCCGTGTCGCCTGCGGCCGCCATCATGTCGAGTTGCTGTGCGAACGCGGTCCCGGCTGTCTGAAAGCCCACTACGTAGGTCTTCACGCCGGCGGCGGCGAGCGCCGTGATCGCGGCGAGCGTCTGCTGGCGCGCCGTCGCGTCGACGCCGTTGCGGACATTGCCGCCGCTGCAGTTGGGATCTCCGTCCGTGACCAAGAGTACGTAGCGCGGCGCGGCCACGACTCCGTCTCCTATCTGAGGCTGCCCGAGCACATCGAGCGCCGCCATCAAGCTGGCTGCGGTGGGCGTGCGGCCGTCCGCGTTCATCGCGCCGAGCGCGCTCCCAATCTGCGAACCCGTTCCTGGTCCGATCGGGACGTCGACCTTCCCCGGAGTGCACTGCGTGTCGTCGAATAGCCCGGGATTTTCCACGACCGCGGGGAAGGTCATCAGACCGAAGTCGATGCGCTTGTCGTACGCGCTGGTCACTTGCGTCACGGCTTGGACCGAACCGCCCCAACGATCCGTCCCTTGGTCATTGCCGTTTGCGTTCATGCTGCCCGAGCGATCGAGCACGATCAGCATCTGCGGGATGGTTGGCGTGGAGTTCTCGCTGTGAGATTCACAGGGTTCCGGGTCGCCCGCGTCGATCACCGTGATGTGCGCGTCTTTCTTACCCGCATCGCGCGGGCCGGCGTCCGCCGCACCGGCGTCGACGTCCGCAGCTTTGGCAGCATCCGCGACGTCCGTCCCGCCATCGCTCACCGAGTCGGACGTACGCGACAAGACCGTGTCGCCCGCGTCCGAACCGCACCCCGTACCAAGGTAAAGACTCATCCCCACCAACAGCTTCAACCGCATGCTCAGACTCCGCGTTGGAGCGTACGCGGCGCCTCGCGAGGCATGAGCTCCGAATCGTCGGGGCGTCGCGTGTCTCATCTGGAGAACACCGACATAGCATCAGGAGATTTTTCTTGCGCTACTGGCAAGCACGGCCGGTAGGGAAGATCACCAAGACGGCGCATGTGAGCAGGGGCGGCGTGTTCGGCACAACCATGGCCCCTACACGAGAAGGGTAAGTGCGCGATGTAACCCTTACACAGTCAGCCTGCGTCGTTCGCCCACTGACGCATCACGGCTTCGTACTGACCTTTGGTCTTGTCCACTTGCCGCCGCAATCCGAGGAGTGTCTCGAGCGGAATGCTCTTCGAGGCCATGCGCACGAGCCAATCGGGGTTGCCTCCACCCGGATCCACACGCACGCGGTAGTCCACGAACGTGGTTGCGTCATCGGCCTTACGCAATTGGAAGACGGTCTCGCAGCGGCCGATGCGAACCACGGAGGGCAGCTCGGGCTTTTCGCCTTGAATGCACACCAGGCGCACGCGGTATTCCTCACCGGGCTTACGCACCTCGATCGTGCGCTTCATCACCAAATCGCGATCGCGCACCGGCCAAGGCTGGTCGGACCGCGAGTAGACGATCTGAGTGTGCATGTCGACCGTCTTGAGGAGCTTGGATTCGTCGGCATTCTTGGCCCACTGAGGAGCACGGGCGTCGTCGATGATGATGGCCAGGAGTTGAAGCACCGGCCCCTTGACGTTGCCCTGACCGCGAAAGCTCAGCATGCCGGAGCCCGGCTCGTCACGCGTGGTGACGGTGATGCCTTGCTCGCGCGCGAGCACACGCCAGCCCGCGTCGTCATCGGCCGTCGCGCGCCCGAACACGCACAGCACGCCGAGCGCGCCCGCCGCTGTCCAGGCGCACAACTTGGGTTTCCCCGAGAGCGCGCCTCGCCGCTCGGGCGCTGCAGCGCCGCCGGTCATCCGGTCTCCCGGCGCGCGAAGCGCTCGCGCAGCTCGCGCTTCAGCACCTTGCCGATCGCGCTGCGGGGCAGGGTGGCGAGCAACTCGACCGCATGCAGGCGTTGTGTTTTGCCGACCTGGGCATTGACCCAGGCCCGAAGCTCCTCAGCCGTTGCTTCCTGATCAGCCCTGAGGACGACACAAGCGAGCGGCGTCTCGCCCCAGCGCTCGGAAGGCACGCCCACGACGGCCGCATCTGCGACCGCAGGATGCGCGTGCAGCACCGCCTCCAGGTCGCTCGGGTACACGTTGAAGCCGCCGGAGATGATCATGTCTTTCTTGCGATCGAGCAGGACCAAGAAGCCGTCGGCATCGAAGCGACCCACGTCGCCGGTGCGGATGAAGCGTTTGCCCGTCACGTCGTACCACTCGGCGGCGCGGGTCGCGTCCGGACGGTGGTGATAGCCGGTCATCATGCCTAGAGGAGAGCTTCCCACGATTTCGCCGGTTTCGCCCGGCGCGAGCGCGACGCCTTGCGCATCGATGACGCGGATATCGTGCTCCGGTAAAGGCTGGCCCACGGTGTGCAGCTTGTGCGGAAACTCGTGCGCGCGAAGCGCGCAGCTGCCGCCGCCTTCCGTCATCCCGTAGTACTCGACGAGACCGCCGGGCCAGTGCGCGAGCACGCGCGCCTTGAGCGCCGCCGAGAAAGGCGCGCTCGTGCAAAACTTGAGGCGGAAGCTGGAGAGGTCGAAGCGCCCGAAGCTGGGATGGTCGAGCAAGCGCTGATACTGCACGGGCACGAGCATCGCGTGCGTGACGCGATGGCGTTCCGCGTTCACGAGGAAGCGCTCCGGCTCGAACTTCCCCAGCAACACGACCTTTCCGCCGAGCGCCAGCCCCGGGAAAAAGCTGACCAAGGTCGTGTTCGAGTAGAGCGGCGTGGAGATCAGCGTGATCGCGTCCGGTCCGTAACCGCTCTCGCCGCCGCGCCGCACGTGCGACCAGCGCATGGCGTGCGCTTGCACGATCCCTTTGGGAGCCCCCGTGGTGCCGGATGAGTAGATGATGTTGAACGGGTCTTGCGGCGCAACGGTGACTGGGTTCGGCCGCGCATCCTCGGGCGCGAGCCAATCCGCGAGCGGTTCGCCGGCGCTCGAGCCGTCGAGGGCGATGCGGCGTGCTGAAATTGGGGCGACGTGGCGCGAGGGTAACGGCGCGGGCGAGGTCGTGGGGGCGACGGCGTGCACCGCTGCAGCCGGACGCGCATCCAAGGTCGCGGCGAACGCCGCGTCGAGAAACAAGTGCCGGGCGCCACTGTCGGCTATCATCGCCGCCAAGCTTTCGCCGCTCGCCGAGGGCGCGAGCGGCGCTACCGCGACGCCTGCGCGCAGCGCGCCGAGGAACACCACCGCGTATTCCAGGGACGTTGCGGCACCCATCGCGATCACATCGCCGACCTGCATGCCATCGCGTTGCAGCGCAGCCGCGCAGCGATCGAGCTGCCGGTCGAGCGCCGCGAAGCTGAGGACGCGCTCGCCAGCGGTGTCGCGCACGGACATCTCGAGGGAGGTTGCGGCGCGCGCGACGTCGCCCCCTCGACAGCTGTTCGCGCTGGCTCGCCCGTCGCGAAGGACGTGTGCGCGCCGACGTGATCGCGCGCTTCGACGAGGGCTGTGTGGCCGGGACGAAGTCGCGCATGCGCCGCAATGAGCTCGGAGATCGTGCCGAAGTCTCGTGCCAGGAGCGCCGCGATGGACATGCCGCTCTATAGCCGACTTGTCCGCGATCTGCGTACTCTCCCGGCCGAGTCGCGCGCAGGTTGGCAGCTCGGCGCTGGCTTCCGCTACTTGCCCGCGCGCGAGCGCCACGCCGCGCCGGCCACGAGCGGGGCGCCCTTGCCCTCGGCCGTGCTCGGCAGCGCGCCGTGGTAGAGGCCGTGCACGCGGACCATCATCCAGCCGATCACGCCTACGAAGCCGCCGAGCGCGAGAGCCACCGCCAACCCGTCGCGCAGGCCGAGGGCCCGCCCGAACGCCGAGACATCGAGCACCATGCCCTGCAGGATGAAGATGGGCATCGCACACTGCCCGAACACGCCCAGCCATTCGAGCGCGCCGCGCAGGTGGAGCCGCTCGGCGTGGACGATCAGCTCCTCGACCAGGGCGCCCAGCACCAGCGTGGCCCCGGCGTAGACGAGCCACTTGGGCATCAGGATCTGGTCGGAGCTCAAGCCATCGGGGCGCACGTGCCGTTGTAGGAAGTGGAGGGCGAACCCCCCTGCGAGCAGGAGCGCGCCGCCGCCCGCGAGGTGCGCCGCGAGGTTGGCGCGCGCGCGCTGCTTGCGCAGGGAGAGGCCGAAGAAGATCCCGAGCAAGGCGCCGGTCGACAGATTGAAGTAGCTGAAACGTGCTGTCAGCATCAGGCGTCCGAGTTGCAGGAGGCCTCTCTGCTCGTGCGCGAGCAGCAGCCAGCAACAAAGCTCGTAAAGCGCGCGGCACGCGCCGACGAGCAGCAAGGCCGCTAGCATGCTCCCGCCCCAGCGGCCCTCGCGTCGCGCCAGCAGCGAGAACCAGAGCGGCGCGCTCGCCAGAGCCATCCAGTAGTAAAGGGTGGGCAAAAAGAAATTGGTGCAGAATAGGTCGTAGTCGAGCGGCAGCCCGCGCGCGACCACGCCGAGGTTGCGCGACAGGCCCATCACCAGCGTGCCGGCCGCGAGCAGCGCCGCCCCGCCCCGCAGGAGACGTCGCGCCGCGGCTGGATTGCGTAGGAAGGTCTCGTATTGGCTATGGCCGAGGCCCATCCCGAACACGAACGCGAAGCCCGGCGTGGGCAGATCGAACACGGGCTCGATCGTCTGCATGAACGCGTGCAGCATGCCGGGGAAGCGCTTCAGGAAGCCCTCTCGCCAGTGATCGATCACGAGCGTGGACACGAGCAGCCCGCGCAAGACGTTGATCAGAAGCGTGGTCTTCAACGCTCCCCGGAGCTCGGGGCGTGACCCCGGTGCCGCGCCGCTGGCGAGCTCCGCGATCGTGCGGCCCTGGAAGATGCCGCGCGCGACGGCCTCGGGAATGCCCAGGCGGCGCATGCGCGAGAGCGCCCGGATCGCCGACAGCGAGTCGCCGCCGAGGTCGAGGAAGCTGTCGTCGATGCTGACCTCGTCGAGCCCGAGAATCTCGGCCCACAGCGCCGCGAGTTGGCGCTCGGCGTCATTGCGCGGCGGCCGGCCCTTGCGGCCGGCAGGCCGTGGCGGCTCTTCGTCGATCGCAGCGGGAAGCGCTTGCAGATCGACCTTCCCGTTCGGCAGGAGCGGAAAGCTCGGGAGAATGGTCACGACGCGCGGGACCATGTAGCTCGGCAGCGCGCGCGAGAGCGCGGCGCGCAGCTCGGAAGGTGTGGATGGCGCGCCCCGCTCGCACACCACGTACGCGCACAACTGCTTGTCGCCCTCGCGCTCTTGCGCGAGCACGAGCGCGCGTTGCACGCCCGGCAGCTGTTCGAGGGCGACCACGACCTCGGCCGGCTCGACGCGAAAGCCGCGGATCTTGATCTGATGGTCGGCCCGCCCTGCGAACGCTACGTCGCCATGGTCGCCGTAGCGCCCTCGATCGCCGGTGCGATAGCAGCGGTCGCTCGGATCGCCGGAGAACGGGTTCGGCGCGAAGCGGGCGCGCGTCTGTTCCGTGTCGTGCAGATAGCC
>CAZYWR010001074.1:0-1662 GCA_964651185.1 uncultured Polyangiales bacterium | reverse complement strand
GCCGCCGCGCAGGAGGCCGGCGGGGCCGACGCGCAGCGCAAAAAGCGCCGGCGGCGGCGCCGCAAAAAAGGCGGCCCGCAAGCAGCTGGCGAGGGGACGCCCGCGGCCGAAGGCGCTCCGGAGGGAGGCGCGGCGGAGAAGCACGAGCGGCCCGGGCGCGAAGGCGCAGGCGGCGTGTTCGCGCGGTTCTTCGAGGGCGCTCACGCCGGCAAGCGCCACGCGTTTTCGGTAGGCGAAGTGGTCGCCGGTCGCGTGGTGCGCATCAACGACGGCGCGTTCGTGGTCGACCTGTTCGGCAAGGCCACCGCTTTCGTCGACGTTTTCGAGCCGCACGAAGTGCCGCACATCCCGGAGCCCGTGCCCAGCGCGGCTGTGGAGGCCGCGCCCGCCCCAGCGGGCGACACGGCAGAGGCCACGGGCACCGATGCGGCGACTGCGCTGGAGGGCAACGCGAGCGCGCACCGCGAGGCGGGTGCGAGCGACGCGAGCGCCCCCGGCCTATCGACGAGCGCTTCGGCTGCGAGCGCTTCGGCTGCGGCGCCAGGAACGCCGAGCACAGGCGCGCCGGAGCCGACCGCAGATGCCAGCGTCCAACCGCCCGTCCAAGCCGAGGTCGGCGAAGCCAGGCATGAGGAGGCGACCGCGCTGGCGGCGGCGAGCGCGGAACAAGAGCCTGCACATGGGGAAGCCGCGCGGACCGCTGCGCCAGCCGAGCTGCCTTCGAGCGAACCTCACGAAGGTCCCGCGCCCGCTGCGGTTGCAGCGCCCGACGGCGCCTCCGAGCACGCGCACGCAGACATCGAGGCGGCAGGCATTTCGAGCGACGCCGAGCACGCGGACGAGAGCGCTCACGAAGAGCGCGCTGCGGAGCCCGAGCCCACGCCGCCTCCGCCGCCGGAGCTCGGCTCGATCTTCCGCGGGCGCATCGGCGCGGTCGCGGAGAGCGGCCACGTGGTGCTGGTCAATCGCATCATCGACGCGGCAGCGGCCAAGCAGCGCATCGTGCAGGCGCGCGAGCAGCGGCAGCGCGTACGCGGCGTGGTCTACGGCTTCAACCGCGGCGGCTTCGACGTATTGGTCGAGGGCGTACGCGTGTTCTGTCCAGCGAGCGGCATGGCGCTCGGCCCGATCGACAATCCGGAGCAGCTGCTCGGACAACGGCTCGAGTTCACGGTGCCGCCGGCCAAGGCCGGCACGCACGGTCTCGTGGTGAGCCGGCGCGGCATTCTCGAGCGCCAGCAGCGCAAGGCTGCCAAGCAGCTGTTTCGTTCGCTGCAGCCCGGGCAGCGCCTGCGCGGCCGGGTCACGCAGGTGCGCGACTTCGGGCTGTTCGTCGATCTGGGCGGCATCGAGGGGCTCGTGCATCAGAGCGAGCTGTCGTTCGGGCGCGGCGTGCGGCCGCAGGACGTGGCGGCCGCGGGCGACGAGCTCGAAGTCCAAGTGCTGCGCGTCGGCGAGGGCCAGACGCGCAAAGAGCGCGAGCGCGTCTCGCTCTCGATCAAAGCGCTTCAGACGGATCCGTGGTCGGCGCACGGCGAGCTGCTCGAGCCCGGCAACATCGTGCTCGGCAAGGTCGTGCGCACCACCGAGTTCGGGGCCTTCATCGAGCTCGCACCGCAGATCGAAGGGCTCCTGCACATCTCCGAGCTCGGCCGCGAGCTG
>CAZYWR010001073.1:0-4524 GCA_964651185.1 uncultured Polyangiales bacterium | reverse complement strand
ATCGCGTAGAGGGCCTTTTCGAAAGACTTCTGATGGGCGATCTCGCGCGTCATCAGAAAGGTCAGCGCATCGCGCACGCCCGCGTCGGCCGTCAGGTTGATGAGCCGCTCGTAGAGGATCTTGGCGCGCGCTTCGGCTGCGATGTTGGAGCGCAGGTCCGCCGTGGGCTCGCCGATCGAATCGATGTAGGCAGCCGTCCAAGGTGCGCCCGCGGAGTGTGTGAGCGCAGGTCCGCCGCCGTACAGGACCTGGGTGAGGTGGCTGTCGTTGCCGGCGCCGGTGATCGAGCGATACTCCTCGGCCTGCTCTTCGACTCCCTCCGCGAGCCGCCCCTTCGCGCCTTTGTTGAGCAGCGCGACGATGGTCCCGATCACCTCGAGGTGGCTGAGCTCCTCGCTGGCGATGTCGAGCAGCATGTCTTTTCGACCAGGATCGTCTTCGCCGAGCGCTTGGGTGAAGTAGCGCATGGCGGCGGCGAGCTCGCCTTGAGGCCCGCCGAACTGCTCGAGCATCAGGTTGGCCAGACCGGGATTGGTTTCGGAGACGCGGACCGTGTATTGAAGCCGCTTGTTGTGCATGAACATGGCTATTCTCTCTGCGCAGGATCGTAGGGTTCGGCTCCTACGGGCTGCAAGCCATGTGCCTCGGCCGGCCGGCGGCGGCGCCCGCGAACGGGGCGCGAAAACGCGCCCAAGCGGGACGCGCACGCGCGCGCGGTCCGTGAGGACCAGCACGCGCGGCGTGGCGCTGGGGCGCTTTGGATGGAGCGCAGAGCGTTCACCGGCTGTCCGAAGATCGGACAGGCCGGTGCGCGTCAGTGGACGCTCAGGGAGTGAGCTTCGACGCCGACGTCCGCGAGCGCCACGCTCAGCACCTCGTCGAGGTTGTCGACGAAGTGGAACTGCAGCGCCTTGCGCGTCTCCTCGGGCACGTCTTCGACGTCGGGTAGATTCGCCTTCGGCAGGATGACGTCTGTGATGCCCGCGCGGTGGGCGCCGAGCACCTTCTCCTTCACGCCGCCGATCGGCAGCACGCGTCCGCGCAAGGTGATCTCGCCGGTCATCGCCACCGAGCGACGCACGGGCCGATCGAGCAGCGCGGAGATCAAGGCCGTCGCCATGGCCGTGCCCGCGGAGGGTCCGTCCTTGGGGATCGCCCCAGCCGGCACGTGGATGTGCACTTCGACCGGCGTCTGCGCGAGCAGCGAACCGTGGTCGCTGGCGTAGCGCATGGCGTAAGTCAGGGCCGCGCGCGCGGACTCCTTCATCACGTCGCCGAGCTGTCCGGTCAGGATGAGCGAAGCGGGGCTCGCGCCGCGCTCGCCGCTCGGCGCGGCGCCCACGGGCCGCACCGAAGCCTCCACGAACATGATGTCGCCGCCGGCAGGCGAGTAGTACATCCCAGTGGACACGCCGACCGCGTCGCTCTCGGCCGCCTGCTCCGGCCGCACGCGCGGCCGGCCCAGCAGCCGCTTCACGTCCTCGGCCGTGACCTCCGCCGGAACGCTCTCGCCGCCGGCCACGCCGCGCGCGATCTTGCGCGCGACGCGCTCCACCTCCCGCGACAGCTGGCGCACGCCGCTCTCACGCGTGTACTCCCGTACGACCGTGGCGATCGCCTCGTCCGACAAGCCGATGTTGCGGCTCGTCAGCCCGGTCTCCCGCAGCTTCTTCGGCACCAGATAGCGCTTGGCGATCTCGACTTTCTCCTTCTCCGTGTAGCCGGAGAACTCCACCACCTCCATGCGGTCCATGAGCGGCGCAGGGATGTTCTGCGGGAAGTTCGCGGTGGCGATGAACAGCACCTCGCTCAGGTCGAACGGGACGTTCTGGTAGTGATCGGTGATGGTGTGGTTCTGCGCTGGGTCGAGATCCTCGAGCAGCGCGGCGGACGGATCGCCCTGGATGGAGACGTTGAGCTTGTCTACCTCGTCGAGCAGGAACACCGGGTTCTTGGTGCCGGCCTGCTTGAGGCCTTGGATGATGCGGCCAGGCATCGCACCGATATAGGTGCGGCGGTGGCCGCGGATGTCCGCCTCGTCGCGCACGCCGCCGAGCGCGATCCGCACGTACTCGCGTCCGAGCGCCTTGGCGATGGCCTCGGCGATCGAGGTCTTGCCCACGCCGGGCGGACCGACGAACAGCAAGATCGGACCTTTGGCGACCGACCGCGCGGCCGCCTCTTCGGCGCGCGACTTGCCATCCGCAGGCTTCCCATCCGCGGGCTTCGCGCCGTTTGCGGGCTCGCTGCGCTCCTCGCTCGAGACGTTCGGCTCGGCTTCGGGGCGCGCGTTGTCGTTGGCCGCTTCGTAGGCGGCCTCCTTGGCCGCGCTCTCGGCGGCGAGCTTGCGCACGGCGAGGAACTCGAGCACGCGATCCTTCACGTCTTCGAGCCCGAAGTGGTCGGCCTCGAGCACCTCCTTGGCGCGCTCGAGCTCGAGCTTGTCTTCGCTGCGCTTGTTCCAAGGCATCTCGGCGATCCACTCCAGATAGTTGCGGATGACCTGGGCTTCCATGCCCTCTCCGCCGATGCGCTCGAGGCGCGAAAGCTCACGCTGCACCTCTTTGCGCACCTTCTCAGGCAGCTCGAGGTCTTCGAGGCGCTTCTCGAGCTCCTCGACGTCGCCCTCCTTGTCGTCTTCGCCGAGCTCCTTACGGATCGCCTTGAGCTGCTCGCGCAAGATCACCTCGCGCTGCCGCTCGCCCAGCTTCTCTTGCACCTTCGACTGGATCTCCTGCTGCGCCCGGACCACGCCGAGCTGGCGTTGCACGTGGATCAAGAGGCGCCGCATGCGCTCCTCGACCCCCAGCGTCTCGAGCAGGAATTGCTTGTCGTTCGCGGGCAGGTCCATGTAACCCGCCACACGATCGGCGAACGCGCCGGGCTCCTTGACCGGCTCGAGCGCCTCGCGCAGCGCCGGCTCCGGGATGCCGCGCAGGGCCCCGAGCTCGTAGGCGCGCTCGCGCAATTCGCGGTAAAGCGCGACGAAAGCCGGATCTTCCGCGTCGATCGGCTTCATGTCTTCCACCGGCACCACGGTCGCCTCTGCGCCGCCATCGCGATCGCGGAACTGGATGGCGGTGCCGCGGTGTTCACCGGTGATGATGACGTTCAGGCCGCCGGGGCCAGGGGAGGCGCGCACGATGCGCGCGATGGTGCCCATGGTATAGAGCTGCTCGAACGTCGGCTGCTCCACGTTCTCGCGCTGCGCGACACAAAACACCAGCCCGTTACCTTGGCGGGCTGCTTCCAGGGCTCGAATGGAGGCCGCGCGCCCCACTCCAAGCGGAACCGTAAGCCCCGGGAAGATCACGGTCTCGCGCAGGGCAATCACGGGCAACTGTTGACGTTCCATGCAAGGAACGTAACCAGCCGATCTGTCCGGACAAGACCCCTGCGCGTTCGAAGCGCGCGCTGGCGCGTGCGAGCCAAGGGATGTCGAAGCGCGCGCTGGCGCGTGCGAGCAAGTGATGTCGAAGCGCGCGCCGGCGCGTGCGAGCCAAGGGATGACGCTCGCGCGCGCGAGCCAAGTGATATAGAGCCTCGCCATGACCTCGCTCCTCCCCTATTTCGACCTTTCGAGCGCCGCCGGGCGTAACGGTTTGGCTGCCCAGATCGAACGCCTTCGCCCTCCAGTCGGCCACGACAGCGAGCTCGCGCGCGCGGTGGCGGCCATCGTGGAGGACGTGCGCGCACACGGCGACGAGGCGATCGTGCGCTACATGCGCAAGTGGACCGACCCCGCGTTTTCGCTCGAACGCATGCAGGTGAGCGAGGCGGAGCTCGAGGCGGCCGAGCGCGCGCTCTCACCGGCTTTGCGCGCTGCGTTGGAGGCGGCGATCGCGAACGTGCGCGCCTATCAGACGCACCTCTTGCCGAGCGCGCCCGCGCCGATCGTGCACGGAGGCGCGGAGCTCGGGCTGCGCTTTACGCCTGTCGACAGCGTGGGGTTGGCGGTTCCGGGCGGCAAGGCCGCGTATCCCTCGAGCGTGGTGATGCTCGCGATCCCGGCGCAGGTGGCAGGCGTCGCGCCCGAGCGCATCGTGGTCGTGACGCCGCCGCCAACGCGCAGCGGTGACGGGCCCGCCGCCGACGTACAGCCGCTCGTGCTGGCGGCGTGCCGGCTCGTGGGCGTGCGCCAGGTACTGCGGATCGGCGGCGCGCAGGCGATGGCGGCGCTCGCCTTCGGCACCGAGCGCGTGCCGAAGGTCGACATGATCGTCGGGCCGGGGAACGACTACGTGCAGCTCGCGAAGGCGCAGCTCGCGGGCATCATCGGCACGGACGGCTTCTACGGGCCGAGCGAGATCCTCACCATCGCCGATCGTTCGGCCGATCCGCGCAAAGTCGCGGCGGACCTGCTGGCGCAAGCAGAGCACGACCCGGGCAAGTGTTTTCTGGTGTCGTGGGAGCCCGAGACGCTCGCGCGCATCGTCGAAGAGCTCGGTCGCCAGCTGAAACAGCGCCGTCGCGCCGCCGCGCTCGAGCGTGCGTTGCGCGAAGAGTCGTGCGCGGTGCTCGTGC
>CAZYWR010001072.1:0-3364 GCA_964651185.1 uncultured Polyangiales bacterium | reverse complement strand
CGCTGACGTCGGCAGGGGGTGGGCCGATCGGGGCGGCTTCCGCGCTGGCCGCGCTGGAGCCCGCCTATGCGCCCAGCGCGGGCGCGCGCGAGCCCGAGCGCGCTCTGGCGCACGAGACCGTTCGCACAGGTCGCGCGGCCTGGCCGCTCGAGCCGCTGGCTGCGCCGGCGTTCGAACCCATGGCGAACCTGAGCGGCCCCTCCGACAGCTTCGCGCACACTTCGTCGTCGCCGGCCGCGCCTTCCGACAGCCCGGCTCGTGCGCCGTCCTTGCCTCCCCCTGCCCCGATCCTCGCGACGCTCGCCGGCGAGCCGCCGCGCCCTGCCGCGCCCAACGCTGCCGATGTGAGCGCGCCCGAGCCGGCAGCCGAATCGGACGGTCGATTGGCGACGGCGTTCGAGGCGATGCCCGATCTCTATTTTCTGCCGACACCAGTCGCGGGGCTCGAGTTCACGATCCAACTCCTGTCGCGCCTTTTGCCCTGCGAAGCGATCAGCACTTGCCTCTACGACATCAACACGGACGAGTTTCGCTTCGTGGCGCTCACCGGGCCGGGCACGTTCGAACGCCGCGCCGGCGCGATCCCCTCGTTGGCGGGGCTGTTCGGCGCTGCCAAACGCGAACGCGGGCTCGACGTTTTCGTGGTCCCGGATGCCGCTGCCGAGCCGCGCTACGACGTGCAGGTCGACGGCCGCGTGGGACTCGCGGCGCGCACGCTCGCATACGTGCCGGTCCGCAACGCCGGCCAGCTGCTCGGCATGCTGCAGCTCATCAACCGCGAGGACGAAAAGGGCTTCAGCCAGGCTGACGTCGCCATCCTCAGCTACATCGGCAAGCAGCTGGGTGAGTTCTTGGCCGAGAAGCGCGCGCTGGCAGAGTAGTGCTCGGCCGCGTTTTCACGGCTCGGTGAGGAGCGTGTTGAGCTCGCGTTCGAGCGCGGCCTTGTCGGACGCACGGAAGCCTGCGTGTACGTAACGGATCAGGCCCTTCTTATCGAGCACGTAGGACGAGGGCATCTTGGGCGGCGCGTAACGATCGGCGACGGCGCCCTCGGGGTCGTGGACGACGGGAAACGTGAGCGGCGAGGCGCGCAGGAACTTGGCCAGGTTATTCGCCTCCTTGTCCTGTCCAACGCCGATCACGATGAGGCCCCGATCGCGGTACTTGCGATAGAGCGCGTCCAGGACAGGCAGCTCCTCACGACACGGCGCACACCACGATGCCCAGAAGTCGACCACGACGACGTGGCCCTTGAGATCGGCCACGCGAACCAGCTTCCCCGAGCGATCCTTGAGCGCGATCTCCGGCGCGAGCGCACCTTGCCCCACCGCGAATGCGCTCGAGCACCATCCGAGCACGATGCCCACCACGAGCCCCAGGGCCCTCCCACCTCGCGTCATCCTCTGCATTCGTACTTCCTTCGAAGATTGATCCCGGTGTGCAGGATACGGCGGGATCGCATGCGCGATTCAGAGGTCGAGCTCCTCTTTGAGGTACTTGCTCAGGCTCTGCATGCCTTCCTTGTACGCCCGGCCGTTGATGAAGAGGCTCGGGGTCCCCTGGATCCCGAGCGCGGTGCCCTCTTTCTTGTCGGCATCGACGCGCTCTTCGGCCCAGGTCGAACCCAGGTCTGCGTCGAACTTGTTCAGGTCGAGCCCGACAGACTTGGCGAGCCCATGAATCGTGTCCGGGCTGAGTTCGCGCTGGTGCTCGAAAAGCTGGTCCGCGAGCTCCCAAAACTTGTGCTGCGCTTGCGCGGCCACGGCAGCCTTGGCCGCAGTCGCCGCGTTCTTGTGCGAGTCGAGCGGGAACTGCTTGAACACCAAGTTCACCTTGCCCGCGTACTCCTCCAACACGCGCGCCAGGATCGGGTGCGCAGCACCGCAATGTGGGCACTCGAAGTCGCTGAACTCGACGATGCTGACCTTCGCCATGGGCGCCCCGCGCACGGGCGCCTGCGCCGTATCGATGCTGACCTTGCGCTTCGGGTCGAAGCGCAAAGCAAACAGCTCGAGGATCTCCGAGCGCTCGTAGCCCTCGGATACGAGGCGCACGAGGTAGCGGGCGCCCGGAACACACGCTCCGCAGCTGCGCGTCTCGGCCACACACTGCGCCACGCTCACCGGCTCGCCGCACGGCGACAGCACTTCGTTGGCGAGATCGATGAACGAGCGCCGCTCGGGATCCGTCAGCCCGCTCGTGTCGATGCGCTCGAGACGCTCGACCTTCGCCGCTTTGAGCGGCGCTTCCTTACTGCTCGCCGCCTGCTCGCTGGCGCGCTTCGCGCTTTCCTGGCCGTGGTTGCAGCTCGCGCCAAGCGAGAACAGGCCAAGCAGCAGCGCCAGCGAGCGAAAAGGCAGCGAGGACGAACGCATGATAGGTGGCGCGGATGCTAGCAGCGGGCAAATCCAATCGCAAAAGCGCCGGTCACCTCAGCTTTCGCTGTAGGTCATGAGCTGCTCGCGCACCACCTCTTCGGTCACTCCCACCTGAATGTATTCCTTGAGCACGTCGGCGAGCGCCAACAACAGATCGTCCACGCCCTTGTCCTCGATCAGCTTCGCCAGCAGAGCCCTCGACTCACGACTGTCGTCCTCGCGAAGGAACTGCCGCACCTTCTCCATGGCGATGTCGCCGCGGAAGTCGATGTAGGCATTCTCCAGCAGATAGCGAACTAGTTCCCTCACGAGGGCCCTCCCAACGCATTGACGAGTGGTGCAGTGCAGGTTTGTAGACCCCCCGGAACCACCCGTGCAAGGGGGGAACCACAGTTTGCTACGCCATGTCGGCCTGCGCTCGTTTTTAACCTGCCGCGCGAGAATGTGTTCCGGTCAGGCTGGCAGCGCTAAGGTTCTCGCTGCTGGCGCATACAGAGGCGGCGATGCTGCACGACGCGTTGTTCGAACGAGCGCTCGCCTGGGTGGTCCGCGAGCGCGGCGAGGCACACTTGCTCGAGGCTCGGCGCAGCTTCGAGCGGGCGACCGGCACGATCCGGGAGGGTGCCGTCGACTACGAGCTGCGCATCAGTCACTTCCTGGAACAGTACTTGTGCGAAGACCCGGAGCTCGCGATCGCCGCCTTCGCCGAAGCGAACGACGACCTCGGCGAGGACCAACGACGCGAGCTCGCGGGTTGGTTGCGCAGTTATCGTTCGCTGTTCGCGTTCGCCGGCTTCGGCGACGACGGAGGGCTCGTGCACGACTGCATCGGAGGCCTGGCCCTGCGCGTCTGGCCCAGCGAGCTCGACCGGCAGCTCGCGCCGGGCGAGCTGTTCGATGGTCGGGTCGTGCCGCTAGGCGACCTGCTCTGCTTGAGTCCGGGCCGTGTATACCATCCGCGAGAAGCGCACGAGCCCATCCGCGTA
>CAZYWR010001071.1:0-1997 GCA_964651185.1 uncultured Polyangiales bacterium | reverse complement strand
GGGATGAGCGGCAGGGCCACGGGCGCGGGCGGGTCCGCTTTCACCGGTGGATTGAAGAACAGGAGCGCGGGCGCGAAGGTCGGCACGTCGCAACCACTGGCCGATGCCGCCGGATCGCAGCCCGCGGCGAGGCTGCACAAGCTGCGCGCAGTCGGCCCGAAGGTCTTCTCGTCCGTGCAATTGGCGGCCGGCGTCGTCACGGAGAGAAAGCCGTCGAAGCCTTCGGCGCCGCCGATCGGCACCTCGATGGTGAGCGCTCCGTCGACGTCGTGAATGTCCGCGGCGATAGGGTTGGTGCAGTTGATGTCTTTTTTCGCGCATAACGCTGCCGTCACGCCGCGCACCGGGTCTGCGCAGTTGGTGCTCACGAAGTTGCAGGTCTGAATGCGCACGAGCGCGGTCGCGGGCTGTGCCACGGAGGCGGCCCCTTGCGTCTGCCCGAGGCAACTCCACGGACCTACCAGCCGAGGCTCTCCGGGAATGTCGAGCACCTCCGCGCAAGACCAGAAAGTGCACGACGCGCTCGCGGCGAAGCTCCAGGCGAGCGACCGCGCGCGTTGCGCCGGGGCTGCCGTTCGTGGACGAGGCGCGCGGAGATCATGGGCGGCTGTCCGCATGCGCTCACCACCTTCCGGTGAACTGCCCGCCCACAGCGCTCTTGCCCCATGAAGGTGCGAACTGCAGGCGCGCGGTATCGCGCCGTCGCGCTTGACTGCGCCCCCACAGGAACAGCACTCCGCCCGTCAACACCAGCGCTCCGCCGGCGATGAACGACGCCGTCGCGATCGTGGCGCGATGGGAGGCGTCGTGCGCCGCGTCCACGCCCCGTTGCGTCGTGCAGTCGTTGCCGTGGCACACATTCTTGGCGACGTCCGCATCGGACTTGGCCGCGAGGCCAAAGCCCGTGCCGACTCCCAGGCCTGCGAGCCCCGTCAAGCCCGTCACGAGCCCCGCGATCTGCAGTCCAGGCATCTTACGCTCTCGCGTCGTCGTGGATGGCGCTGGTGTCGCGGGTCGTGGCCGGGGCGCGGCTTCGGTCGCCATGACGTCGAGCTCGCGCAGCGCTCGCAGGCGCTCGTTCGCGGTCCGCACGCGCTCCGGGTCGGCGCCGGGGTCGGCGACGTAGCGCCGGTAGTAACTGATCGCCAATTCGCGATCGCCCACCTTCGTGTCGTAGATGCGCGCGAGGTTGTACAGCACGTTCGCGCTGGGGGCCGCCTCGAGCGACTTGAGATACAGCACGATCGCCTCGTCGTAGTCCTTGTTCGTGTAAGCGGTAAACGCTTCGGCCGCGTACGCCTCGGCGCGGTTCACGTCGCCTGGGGTCGAGGTGTCGTCGGCGGCGGCAGGCTGCGCGACTGCGAGCGCTGCCGTCGTGATGATCCAAAGCGTCCATGTTCGCACGCTGCGCGCTGCGCTCGTCGTTCGGTTCATTCGATCACCTGGACTCGGGGCAGAGGTTCATCGATCACGCGAACTTTGGGGCTGCGCTCGGCCGCGCTCGCAGTCGTCGTCGCTTCTGCGACCCACGTCGCGAGATCATCCGGAGCAGGCCCCGCGGAAGAAGAAGAGATGTTCACCGGCGCGAGTGACAACGTCGGCGCCGCGTGAGGCGCGCCTTGTTCGGCGCTGCCGCGGCGCGCGGTCGCCGCGGGACGCGCGCCGCTCTTCATGTGTCTGCTCGGTGCGCGAGGCAGCTGCATCTCTACCACGGGCAGCGGCGGCGGCGGCCCCTCGATGGCGCCGATCGGCGCGGTGGGTGCGGCGATCAACTGCACGCGGTGGGGCGGCGGACCGTTGCGGAACCCGACCTTCTGCGAGGCGAAACCTGCGGCGTCGATGCGCAGCTCGTGCAGTACGTCATCCTTCGGCAGCCGCGCGACGTAGCGCCCGACGCCGACCGGTCTGCCATCTAGCTCGAGGGTGGCGCTCGCAGGCGTGACGGTCACGTCCACGTCGAAGGTCTCTACCGATCGGCGAGCGCTGCGCGACCGCGC
>CAZYWR010001070.1:0-5053 GCA_964651185.1 uncultured Polyangiales bacterium | reverse complement strand
GAGCTGGCGGAGAAAGCGGGCTGCGCGTTGCGGCACCTCGTCTCGGAACTCCAGCTCCACGGTGCGCGCTTCGTCCTCCGACTCGGCGTCAGTCTGGATGGTCAGTCGCAAGCGTTGCCGCGTCCCCTCCAAGGCAGTCTCGAGCGGGCTGACGATCACCTCGTAATCGGCGCCGGGCTCGGGCAAGAGTCCCGGGACAGGCTGCACGATCAGGCGCAGCTGCTCGGTGTCGAAGGGGACGCCGAGCGTGCCGACGCCGAGACGCCCGCGCGCGGCCCATAGCTCGTAGTTCGTGGCGCTCTCGAAACGCAGGCGAAAACGCTGCGGCTCCTCGGAGGTCTGCGGCAACTCGGCACGAACCACGGCCACTGCCGCAGGCGTGGGACGGCGAGAGGTGAGCCGCACGTTGAGGCCTGCTTCCCACACCGCACGCATGATCAGCGCACGGCTGTGCAGGAGCGACAGCTCGCTCATCACATCTCCCCCGGCGGCGCGCGTTGGGTCGTCGTGGGAGCCCGCATCGCCGGTCGGCCGCGTGCCGAGGAACAGCCGTCCGCTGGCCCGCCCCTCGTCGTGGGACGTCAGCGTGAACATCATCGGCAGACTCAGACGCTGGGGATCGTCTGCATCGTCGCGCTCTCGCTCGACGGCGTCCGCGGGCCCACTGCCGAGCATCGTGCCATCCAAAACGTCGGTGTCTCGACGTTTCTTCCCTGAAGGGTACGCCATCTCGACCTCACGCCCACCGATAGGGTAGCGGAAGGATATGGGGGAGCAAGAAGTTTACCGGATCGCTACGCGCTCCGCGAGCTGGCCTACGCAGCGCGAGCGCGCGCGGCAAAAGGCTGAAATTTAGGCCACACAATGTCGGTCGAAGGGCACGGGCCGCACGCGTGAGCGCGCGTCGCAGCGCGCGCTGACGAGTGTGCAGCGGCATGCGCTCACGCGCGCGAATCGGTCGGAGGATGATCGCTTTTGGAGCACGACGTTGTGCGCGTTGAATGCCTTCTCCCGCGCCTCCGGCGTGTTGTACTCCGAGGCGCGCACGTCCATCAGCCCGTGGAACGTGTCAGCGCGGAGCCAGGCGCGCGCGTGCTGCGAAGAGTTGATAGGCCCGACTGTCGCGCACTGTCTTCGAGCGTAAGTCGCGCACGTGCGCGGGTCGGCCGCGCGCCGCGAAGAGTGCGGGCCAAGCGCGTTCGAAGAGCGCGATTCAGGCGCGCCGCAGAGGTGGAAGAGTCAAGTGTCGTCGGATTTGGATGGCTCGACACGCTGTTCCTGGTACGCCAAAGTCCGGACGTGCAGCTGGGCGACAGGCTACGGAAGGCGCGCACGCGTTGCGGGATGTCGTTGCGCGATCTCGGAGAGCGCACTGGCTTCTCTGCGAGCTTCTTGTCGCAGGTTGAGCTCGGCCAAAGCTCTCCTTCGCTCGCTTCGCTCGATCGCATTTGCGCAGCGCTTGGCTTGAGCCTGGCGGAGCTGCTGGCGCCATCAGACAGCTCGCCGGTGCTCCGGCGCAGCCGTCGCGAAGCGCACCGTAGCGACTGGTCGAAGGCGACGGCCGAGTCGTTGGTGCCGGCCGGCTCCGACGATCGGCTTTCGGCCATGCTCCTCAAACTCGAGCCGGGCGGGCGTACGGGCACCACGAGCTACCGTTCCGGCACGCGCGTGTTCGCCTATTGCACGGACGGGTGCTCCACGTTGGTCCTTCGGGAGCCCGAAGAAGAAGTACAGCTCGAGAGCGGCGATAGCCTGATGCTGGACGGGCCGCGCTCGTTCGCATGGGAAAACCGCGGAGATTCATCGGCGGATCTGCTCGTGGTGGTCGCGCGGGTCCAGTGAGGCACTGCCCATCGCGAGGCGCCTGGCTCGCGAAGTATGGAGGTTCGCGCTTCTAATGAGGCGGCCACGTGGGCTGCAGTGAGGGCGGCGCAGCGGCGCGGAGTCCGTCCTTGAAGGACAAGGCTATTTTTTCCACTCCGTGCCAGGACAGAAACGCGAGCATCAGCGCGATCGGCGTGGCGATCGCCGCGGTGGTGAGCCAGTCTGGCGTGGGACTGTGCTGGATCACCAGTTGCTGGATCGGCCACGCGTAGATGTAGATGCCGAATGACAGATCGCCCCACTTTGCGAGATCGGGTAGGCGCAGGGAAGGGGCCAGAGCGAGCACGAGCACGACGTAAGGGATGAGCGTTCTCTCTGCGATCGCAAAGTGGCCCCAGCGCAGCGCGGCCAGCGACACGGCTGCTCCAAGTAAGGCTCCCGTAGTTTTCAAAGGAACCCGCCATTGGTATACGAGCGCGCCGGCGAGGAACTTCGACCCCAAGTCGAGGTGCGGATTGTACGGAGGCAAGGTGCCCCCGTCGCTGACGCGACTCTGATCCTGAATTGCGAGATAGATCAGCGCCGCGACGTAGAGGGCCAAGAGTACGTTTCGACGCAGTAGCCCCGCCATACCGAGTAAGAAGACCAGAACGTAGCACTCGACTTCAAAGCGGAGTGTCCACAGAGGTCCGTTGACGCGCGGGACCGGGTTACTCGTGAAAACGCCCGGCAATACGTCGACAAAACGCCAAAACGAGGCTTGTGAAAAGACGTAGTAATATGGCCCTTCGGAGCGGAAGTACGCCCGTGTCGGAAGCTCCGAAATCAGCGGTCCGAGTACAAAGGCCACCGCGATAAGCACGACCAAGAGTCCGGGCATAATCCGGAGTACGCGCGCGCGAGCGAAGCGCCAAGGATCGGCCGTTTGTTCGAAGCTCCGCGTGATCAGAAACCCGCTGATGGCGAAAAAACAGGCGACCGCGACGGTTCCGATCGTGGTCTGGCCACCGCTCCACTTGAAGAATGGCTCATTCTTCTCCGACCCGTCACTCAGGGGGAATGCGTGCGACCAGAGCACCGCGAGCGCGGCGCAGAAGCGCAGGGAATCGAAGTTGCTTCGACGCGCAGACATCAGCGTTCTTCGCAACCGGCCGTTTCATGGGCCGGCCCTTTCTTGGCTGCGACTTCTTGGCTGCGACGACCTCTCGCCTCTGACGGGCGGACGGAAGCAGCGACCTGCTACGCCTCCAGAGGAAGCGCGGGTTCATCGAGAGCGGTATCGAACCCTAACAGGCGTAAACCCAGGCAGGACGCTTGTCAAGTTTCCCTGGACGACTGGACGGTCGCAGATGCCGCATCCACGCAAGAGGTATCCACGTGCGCGATCCATGCTCGCCCGGCGCTACGACGAGGTGCTGCTTTCGGTGGATTGACCTACGAAGCGCAGGAGCTGCGCGATCAGGGCTCGGTCGAGGAGGCCAACCGTCGCGACGTAGATCACGGCTCCCGTGAGCACCATGGGAACGAGCCGGATGGCGGGGGGCCACGCCGCCGGCAAGAGCTGCGCGATCGCTCGCACCGCGCAGCCCATGACGACGGCGGCCACCAGCGGCTTTCCCGCTCCGCGCAGCTGCCGGCCCAAGCTCATGTTCGTGGCCTGCCGCTGAACCCACATTTCGACGGGCGCGCAGATGAGAACGCGCGAGGCCCATACGGCCATGGCATGAGCCGTCGAGTCCCTGCCGTACAGGGTCATGCCGAGCGCGATATACACGGCTTCGACGACGAGTCCGATGATCGGCGCGCCCGGTCGTCCGAAGGCCTGCAGCAACGGCAGCGAATACATGCGCGTGAAGGTATCGAGCGCGAGCAGCGCGACGACCGCAAAATACGGCGCCGCGGCGCTCCATTGCGGCCCGAACGCGACGGCCACGACCTCGTCGGCGCACACCGCCAAGCCGACGAACAAGGGATAGCTGACCAGCGCAGTCAGCTGAACGGAACGGTTGTACGCATCGAACAACGCCTCGGCGCTGTCGCGCAGGCGCGCAAACAAGGGCATGGCGACCTGCCCGACGGCACTCGCCAACAGATCACGCAGCATGTCGAGCCCGCGAAATGCGAGGCTCAGCAGGCCTGCGCTCGCCGTGCCCAGGTAACCGCCGACGAGGACCATGAAGATGCGCGGGATGAAGACGAGCAGTAGCTGGCAGAAGGTCACGAACAGCCCAAAGCCCAGCAGCTCTCGGGTGGGCCTCCAGCGAAAATAGAAGCGCGGCCGCTCGTCCGCGAGCAGCCACAGCATGAGGCTGGCAAGGCACACCAAGAGAACCTGCTGCACGACCAGGCTCCACAGCCCCGCTCCGAACAACGCTAGCGTGATCGCGATGACGGCAGAGCCCGCGCGCCCGATCATCGAGCGCAGGGCCAGCGAACGAAACTCGAGCTTTCGACGCTGCATCGCCGCCACCACACTGCCGAAGCCGGAGCCTACGAGCGATAGACTCATCCAGCGCAGTACGCTCCCGAGCTGAGGCTCGCGGAGGAGCGCCTCGACTCCGTCGGCGCACAACCAGCAGGCCGCACAAAGGCTCACGCCTA
The DNA here is from genome assembly GCA_964651185.1 of uncultured Polyangiales bacterium. Lineage (GTDB taxonomy): Bacteria > Myxococcota_A > Polyangia > Polyangiales > DASUME01 > DASUME01. The sequence continues at coordinate 628 of CAZYWR010001070.1, read as the reverse complement.
GACCGACCGACACCGTGAACGCGGAGTTGACGTGCGCTGGCTCGAGCTCGCTGCGCTGGATCAGGGCGTCATGAAAGAGCAGCTCGACGGGGACAGTGAGCACTTGGATGATCGCCAGCGAGACTGCTGCCAGGCCGAATTCCTCGGCCGAGAGCAGGCGGGCGAACACGAACAGGCTCACCAAAGACAAGCCCGACAGCGCGAAGCTCTCCAGCGATGTCCAGACCAGCGCCCTGGCAGCAGCTTTTCCCAGTCCCACGAAGCCTCTGAAGAGCAGTCGGTCGCGAGTTATGCCGCGGCGCGTTGCGCGGATTTAGACGCAAACGTTCGGCTTTGCCACTCGCGGCCACGGCTCCGCTCACGTGCAGGCCGCGCGCCCATCCGCACAGGAGACCTGGGCGGGCTACCCGCATGGCGTTGCCCGACGGCGGCCGCTCACGCGAAGGCTGGGTCGAGGGCCATTCTGGGCCTTCCTCGTTCGGGAAATTTGCGCCCCGGTATTCGCATTTGGCTTTGCGCATTCCGTCAGCCTGCGAGGCGCGGGGGCGCCGCACCCCCCACGCAAAACTCCAAATGGGTTTGGTGGTCGGCCACCCCCGGTGAACCCCCGCCCCCCCCCCCCAAAGGG
>CAZYWR010001069.1:0-2411 GCA_964651185.1 uncultured Polyangiales bacterium | reverse complement strand
GTCGAAACCGGCGCGCACCACCGCGGAGGCCGCCTCGAACGCGAGCCCCTTGCCCGTGTGTGCCGCGTGCAGCCAGTAGCCGAGCTCTCGCTCATCGACCACGGCGCCGAGCTTGAGCGCGACCACGCCCCAAAGCTCGCTCTCCCCCTTATCGAAAATGCCGTAGCTGTAGTCCGAGCCCAGGTCGAAGTGGCCGCGCGCGGTCCGCAGGCGCTCCACCCGCTGCTCGAACGGCAACGGTTCATGCACGGCCCAGGACATCCAGGGCCGCAGGTGCTCCAGGCTCTCCTCGATCGCGCGGCTCACGAGCGCGGCGTGGCGCGGCTCGAGGCAGCAGAGCCGCGCCCGAGCCGTCTCGACGCGATAGGCGGGTCCGTGTAGCCGCTCCATGGCGGCGATCACCGTAGACGAAGCGCGCGACCCGCGCGAGCCGCCGGCGCGCGGGCCACGGCGATCGGCCTCTTCGCCGTGGTATGGTGAGGCCATGTCCGGCGGTCATGGAGCTTACGGAGCGGAGCGACCCGAGGTCGACCAGCGCCTCGTCGCGCCCGAGACCCGCTATGAGGTCGAAGATGGAAAGGTGGTGTACGTGGCACCGGCCGACGAGCCGCATGGGAGTCGCCACTCCAAGGTGTCGGCGCTGGTCGAAGCCCACGCGGCGGACGGCTACGACGTCGCCAGCGACATGCTGACGCGCACCTCGGAGCTCGACGACTTCGCCCCCGACGTGAGCGTCTTTCCGGCTGCGCGCGAACCTGTCAGCGGAAGCCGACAGCTCGAGGAGCTGGCCTTCGAAGTCGTCAGCACAGAGCGCCTGAGCCACGCCGGACGCAAGGCGGCCAAACTTGCCGGCCGCGGCGTACGCCGCGTGTTCGCCATCGACGTCGAGCGCCAGCGCGCCTTCGAATGGTCGCGCGAGCTGGGCAGCTGGGCGATGCTGGCGGAGCGCGACAGCATCGCGGACCGCGCGCTCGCGGTGCCGTTGCCGATCGAGGCGCTGGTACGGGCCGCCAAGGCCGATGACGCAGTCGCGCGCGCGCTCCTGGCCAAGCGCAACCCAGTGCTAGTCCAGGCGCTGGAAGCGCGCGCCCTCGAGGGTCGGGTGGAAGGTCGGGTCGAGGGCCGCGTAGAAGGTCGGGTCGAGGGCAAAGCTGAGGCCCTGCTGGCGGTCTTGAGCGCGCGCGGGTTCGCGCTCAACGAGCCGATCCGGGCACGCATCTTATCGCCTCAACACGCGTCCGAGCTCGACCGCTGGCTGCGCCGCGCCGTGAGCTGCGCCACCGTCGACGAGCTGTTCGCCGGCACGGACGACCCCTGAGCGGCGCCCTAGCGCCGCACATGACGCCAGCTCATCCGAGTCCGGCGCCCGCGAGTCGGATGAGACCTGATTGGCCTACGCAGCCTGGCGCGCGCTCGAGGATGCTCTTCGGATGCGCGGGGGCGGCCGAGATCTCTCGGCGCCCGATCGCTAAGCCTTCGCGCCGAAGAACACGGGGCTCGACCAGGCCATCTCGCCGTCCGCCTGCACCACGCGCGCGTACACGTACTTGCTGCCGACCTCCGCGCGCAACGTGCCCTCCTGCGCCGCCGGCGCCGCGCTCGCGAGCACGCCTTCGGCGCCCACGAGCTCGATCGAGCGCAGCGCGCCCGTCCCCACAGCTCGCACCTCGAACACGGCGCGTGCACGCTCGTCGAGCGCGCTGCCCATGGGCGCGCCGTCTGCGATCACGTCGAGCATGATCTTGGCGCCGCTCGTGCCGTAGCAGCGGCGCGCCGTCAGCGCCTCCATGACCGCGTCACGCGTGCACGCGCGCGCCTGCACCGCCGTCAACCCGGTGCGGTAGGGATCGCGCTTGCGCGCCTCGCCGTGGTGCCAAAGCAGCCCGTGGCTGTCGGAGGAAGCCGTGAACCCGAAGCGCATGCCGCGCTTCAACATCACATCCACCATCTGATCGCGCAGCTCGCCGCGCTGCCCGAGCGGGTGCGCCGCGTGCTCGTAGCAGCCGTGACAAGAGCAGATCTCCCAGAGCGGCTGGCCGAGGTCATCGTGGCCTTCCGCATCTGCGCCCGTCCAACCGATGTGATGCGGCGACGCGAACCCGCCGAGCGCATGCACCTCGCGCACGAGCGCGCGCCCGTCCGGCACGTCGTCGCGCGAGACGATCGGGACGCCTCGGCGCGGATAGTAGACGCACTTGTGGCCCGGCCCGGGGAACATCTTGCCCGTCCATTCGTAGGCGAGCAGCGTCGCAAACGCGCCCGGCTCGTCGTAGCGATCGGCCACGCGCTGCAAATACTCCCACTCGCCCGGCCCCGTGCGCTTGCCGAGAAACGACTCGTGATCGGTGAGCGCGACGAAGTCGTCGCCGTAGCGATAGCGGGCGCGCTGATACACCTCATCCGCGCTGCCC
>CAZYWR010001068.1:0-2996 GCA_964651185.1 uncultured Polyangiales bacterium | reverse complement strand
CGCGGCAATCGTCGGTACGCTGCGCCGCGATCAGGGCGGGCTCGATCGCGTGCTGCTGTCGCTCGGTGAGTTGTACGCGCGCGGTCGAGACGTTCCTTGGAACCGCGTGCTCGGCGGCGGGCGTAAGGTCGCCCTGCCGACCTACGCCTTTCAGCGCCAGCGCTACTGGCCGGAGGGTGGTCTCTGGGCGCGCACGACGGATGTCGCCGCCGCCGGCTTGTCGCCGGCAGATCATCCGCTGCTCGGCGCGAGCGTCATGTTCGCGGATGGCGAAGGCATGGCCTTCACGGGCCGCTTGTCGCTGTCGCAGCACAAGTGGTTGGCCGAGCACGTGGTCTACGGCGCGGCGCTGCTCCCCGGCACCGCGTTCGTGGAGCTCGCCTGGAGCGCCGCGCAGCGCGTCGGTCTGTTCGCGCTCGAAGAGCTGACGCTCGAGGCTCCGCTCGCGCTCCCGGAGCGCGGCGCGGTCCAGCTGCAAGTGACGGTGGGCGCACTCGACGACGCGGGCACGCGCCCGCTGACCATTCATGCGCGCCGTGAAGACGCGGGGCCCGAAGGCGCCTGGACGCGCCACGCGAGCGGCACGCTGGCGTCTGCCCCCGATCAGAGCGGGAACTCGGGGTTCGCCTCGGACGAGCTCCGCACCTGGCCGCCTGAGGGTGCGACCGCGATCGAGCTCGGCCGTTTGTATGAAGAGCTGGGCGCGCACGGGCTCGCATACGGCGACGCCTTCCGTGGTTTGCGCGCGGCCTATCGGCGCGGCGAAGATTGGTTCGCCGAGGTGGTGCCGGCGGAGCACGTGCGCCGCGATGCGCCGCAATACGGGCTGCACCCCGCGCTGTTCGACGCCGCGCTGCACGTGATCGCGCTGTCCGGAGGCGATGAGGTCGCGCTGCCCTTCGCCTGGCGCGGCGCACGTCTCCACGCGACGGGCGCGTCTTCGTTGCGCGTGCGCGTACGCGTCGCAGAAAGCGGACAGTATTCCCTGTTGCTCGCGGACGAAGCCGGCGAGCTCGTCGGACGCATCGACGCGCTCCACACACGGCCCGCGACCGCCGCGCAGGTTCACGGCGGCGCGGCGGCGCACGAAGGACTCTATCGCATCGATTGGCCGCTGGTGCCGACGGTGGAAGCGGGAGCGACTTCATGGGCCCTGTTGGGCACGGACTCGGCAGAAGGTGCATTCCCGAGTCCACCCGCGGTCTACCGCGATCTGACGGTGCTGAAAGACGCGCTCGACGCGGGTGAATCGGTCGCGGATGTGCTCGTGTTGCCGTGCCTCGATTCGCTGTCCGGCGACCTCGTGGAGAGCGCTCATAGCGCGAGCGCGCGCGCGCTCGAGGCGCTGCAGGCGTGGCTCGGCGACGAGCGGTTGGCGGGGACGCGCTTGGTGGTGGTGACGCGTGTAGCGGTCGCGGCCGCGAGCCACGACTGCGCGCGCGACCTCGCGCGCGCGCCGCTCTGGGGCCTCGTGCGCAGCGCCCAGAGCGAGCGGCCAGAGCGCGACATCAAGCTGCTCGATTTGGACGAAAGCGACGGCGCGCCGGTCGACGAGGCCACGTTGGCCGCAGCGTTCGCTTCGCCCGAGCCGCAGCTCGCGTTGCGCGACGGCAGCTTGCGCGCGCCGCGGCTCGCGCGCGCAACGAACGAACTGACCGCGCCGACCGAATGCGACTGGTACGCGCGGGTCGAGCGGCCGGGCACGCTCGAGGGCATCGCGCTCGTGCCGCACGGCGCACGGCACCTCGGACCTGGCGACGTCCGCATCGCGGTGCGCGCGGCAGGCCTGAACTTCCGCGATGTCTTGGTCACGCTCGGCATGGTGCCAGGGCTGCCGGAATCGATCGGCTCGGAGGGCGCTGGCGTCGTGCTCGAGGTCGGCTCCGAGGTGCGCGACTTGCGCCCGGGCGAGCGCGTCTTCGGCCTCTTGGCGCAAGCGTTTGGACCGGTGGTGATCGACGACCGCCGCGTCGTGGCGCCCATCCCCCGTGGCATGTCGTTCGCCGAAGCCGGGGCGCTTCCCGTCGTGTTCATGACCGCGTACTACGGTCTCGTCGACCTCGCCGCGCTCCGGCCAGGTGAGCGCGTGCTCATCCACGCCGGAGCGGGCGGCGTGGGCATGGCCGCGATCCAGCTGGCCCGTCACTTCGGCGCGGAAGTGTTTGCGACCGCGAGCCCGGGGAAGTGGCAAACCTTGCGCGAGCTCGGCTTGGACGACGCGCACATCGCCTCCTCGCGCACGCTGGAGTTCGAGCGGCAGTTCCGCGCAGCTACGGACGGTCAGGGCTTCGACGTGGTGCTGAACAGCCTGGCCCACGAGTTCGTGGACGCTTCCTTGCGACTGCTTCGGCCCGCCGGTCGCTTCCTCGAGATGGGAAAGACCGACAAGAGGGATCCCGAGGCGGTGGCCGCGGCTTACTCAAGTGTCTGGTACCGAGCGTTCGATCTGCCCGAGGCTGGCCGCGATCGCATTCAGGAGATGCTGCGCGAACTGCCCGTCCTCTTCGAGCGCGGGACGCTGCGCGCGCTGCCGGTGCGCAGCTGGGATCTCCGGCGCGCGCCGGAGGCATTCCGTTACATGTCGCAAGCGCGCCACGTGGGAAAGATCGTGCTGACCTTGCCCGCGCGCCTCTCGTCGACGGGAACCGTGTTGATCACGGGAGGCACCGGCACGCTCGGCGCGTTGCTGGCCGAACATCTCGTGTCGCGCCACGGGGTAAGACATCTGCTCTTGTGCTCGCGTGCGGGCGGCGGCGACGCCATCAAGGCGCGCCTCGAAGCGCAGGGCGCGACCGTGACGGTGGCGTCGTGCGACGTGTCGCAGCGCGCACAGGTCGAGGCGCTCTTGGCGTCGATTCCGGCCGCACACCCGTTGACCGCGGTGATCCATGCGGCCGGTGCGCTCGACGACGCGATCGTGACCGAGCAGAGCGCCGAGCGCATCGCGCGCGCGTTCGCGCCGAAGCTCGCGGGCGCCTGGCACCTGCACGAGCTCA
>CAZYWR010001067.1:0-2647 GCA_964651185.1 uncultured Polyangiales bacterium | reverse complement strand
AGTTCATGGGACGGCACGTAGGCTCCGTTCGGGTCTGGCGCGCTCGAGAAGGTCGAGGTGCTTTGTTGCGAACGGCGCCGCTACGGATCAACGCATAGCGAGCGCCGTGCCACCGACCGGGCACGAACAGGCGTCAGGGATCTGCGTGGCCTCGCGCGCAGTGATGACGGCGCGCGTCGGTGACAGCACGGAGCGATTGTAGTCGAGGACCGGCACGCGGCCACCGCGTGATGCATCCGCGCGCTGCGCTGCGCGCTCCGCGTGCGGGCGAGTCCAAGGGAGCGACGCGGCATGATCGTGGGCGAGCGCTGGGGTAAGGTGGGTCGGTCCATGCTGCTGTTTCAGAAACGGTTCCATGAGGGCCTGCTGTCCGGCGCGGTGACGCTGACCTTTCGTCGTTGGGCGCGGCCACACGTGCGCGTGGGTGGTCGCTATCGCTGTCATCCGATCGGGGTGCTCGAAGTCGACGACGTGCGCGAGGTGCGGGTCGCGGCGATCACGGAAGCGGACGCCCGCGCGGCGGGCTTCAGCTCGCGCGTCGACCTGATCGACTACATGAAGAGCGCCTCGGAGGAGCCGTTGCGACCGTCGTCAGAAGTTTGGCGCATCGCGCTTCATCACGGTGGCGACGGGGATCGCGTCGAGATCGCCCTGGACGATCAGCTCACCACCGAGGAGGTCCAGCAAATCACGGCGCGCCTCGCGCGACTCGACGCGGGCGGTGCCTGGACGCGCGCGACGCTCGACATCATCAGGCGCCAGCCGCGCGTGGCCGCATCGCGGCTGGCCGCGGCGTTGGCGCGCGAGACGTTCCCGTTCAAGGCCGATGTCCGCAAGCTCAAGAAGCTCGGGCTCACGCAGAGCTTCGAGGTGGGTTACGAGATCTCGCCGCGCGGGCGCGCGTACCTGGCCGCGATCGCCGCGGATGGAACAGCGCGGCGCGGCCGCACGCCGCGAACAGGAACGCTGAAGGCCCCGGATCCGGCCCCCGCGCCTGCGCGACGGCGAAGCAAAGCATAGAAGCCTCATTTACGGTTACGGACCGACCGCGGCCGCGTGCAGCATTTCCTCTTGCACTCGCGGTTTGGCGCTTCTCGAGTTCCCAAGCACAGCCGGAGCCTCTGGATCGTCAGGGCCGGTTCACGACCGGGGCGATCCCATGCGCGTGGACCGGAAATCGCCAGCGACGCGTGCTCAGTTGGGACCGTTTTCACGCCGGGCGCGCCACGAGTAAATGCTCGCGGGCGATAGTCGGCGGCGGCGAGGACGCTTCGCAGCCATGGCGGCAGGCGCGATCATGGGCTCTTCCTCGCACGTGATCTCGAGCACTTCGGCGCACCAGAGGATCGCGATAGCGCGCACGCGCGTGCTGAAGGTCGACAGCACGCGCGGTGGGTACCAGGCCGACAGGCTGACTTCGTCGCCGCGACGAAAGTCGAGCAGCGCTTCGTCGATGTACTCCAGCGCATCGACGGGCGTGGAAACGCGCAGGCCGGGCAGAAGCTCGCGACCGTCGACGCTGATGCGCACGGCCGGCGCCCCGCCCATCCCGGGAGTAATCGCGATGGCCCATACGCGCTTCATGTCCACGGAGGCGTAAGCAATTGCAGGACCGGCGATCCCGGTCACGAAAACGACGTTATTTCGACGCCATATTGCGGCAAAGAGCCTCACTGTGTCGGGCATGGCCGTGGCCGAACGAGCCAATTGCCGCGCTCATGCCCCAGGTCGCGGCGCGCTGAGAAGACAAGCTGCCGACGAGCTCGGCGCGGCGGCTCTCGGATATGCGCCTTCCGCGCGTCCATCCCCGTGCGAGCCGCTATTCGGGCAGCGGAATGAACTCCACGTCGTCACCCGGCACCTTCGGGAAGCGCCCTTCCCTCCAGTCGCGCTTGGCTTGCTCGATGCGAGCCTTCGAGCTCGAGACGAAGTTCCACCAGATGTGCCGCTCGCCGTCGATCGGGGCGCCGCCGATCAGCACGACGCGTGCATCCGTGATCGCTCTCAGCGTGGGCGTCCCGCCCGCCGCAAACACCAGCATGCGGCCGCGCTCGGCGTGCTCGTTCCCGCCGCAGACCGCGCCGTCGACGACGTAGACCGCGCGCTCCTCGTGCTCGCTCGGCAGAGGGAGCTCGCATCCGGCTGGCAGGGCGACGTCGACGTAGAAGAGCGGCGCGAAGGTCTTCACCGGCGAGCGCTCGCCATAGGCGCTGCCGGCGAGAACACGCAGGCGCGCCCCAGCGACCTCGAGCGAGGGCAACGTCTGCGCTGGGTGATGGTGGAACTCGGGCTCGACTTCCTCGTGCGCGGTCGGGAGAGCGACCCAGAGCTGCAGACCGTTCATGCGCCAGCCCGCGCGCCGCGGTTCTGTGTCCGTGCGCTCGGAGTGCACGATGCCGCGCCCGGCCGTCATCCAGTTGATGTCCCCCGGACGAATGCGCTGCTCGGAACCGAGGCTATCGCGGTGAACGAGCTCCCCCTCGAACAAGTAGGTCACGGTCGCCAGGCCGATGTGCGGGTGCGGCCGTACGTCGACGCCGCGACCGGGCGCGAAGTCAGCGGGCCCCATGTGATCGAAGAAGATGAAAGAGCCGACCAACCGGCGCGCCGGCGACGGGAGCACCCGCTGCACGCTGAAGCCGCCGAG
>CAZYWR010001066.1:0-6977 GCA_964651185.1 uncultured Polyangiales bacterium | reverse complement strand
GGTCTTGCGCCCGCTTCGTGCCGCGCGCGATGTGCGCGGAACATGGCCGCACGGCGCGGGCTGCGCGCCGTCGCCAGCGCGCTCGCAGCTTCGCCCGCGAGCGATCGCCGGGCCGGCGCTGCGGACGGCGATCGCACGTTTTGAGCTTCCCGAGCGGGAGCAGAGCTCGGCAGGCAGCCGACGTGGACGCCGATCGGTGTGCCTCTTTCGTTCGCCCCGTCAGGGCCGAGTGTGGCACGAAGGAGCGCCGCGCGGCCTCTCGTCAGAGACTGTCCGAGGACCTGCAGCACCTGCCGAGAAATCGGCGGCGATGACGCGCTCGGGCGGAGAAGAAGGCCGCGCGCTCACGGGAGCGCGGGCAGCGCTACCTGACCCAGGTCTTTGCAGCCGGTGCTGCCGCCGCACATGCCGGCGGCGTTGTCGGAGCGCAGATCGACCTGAAGGCCGAACGATCTTTGTCCGTCCGAAAAGAACGAGCTGACGCTCCAGTCATCATCGGGCGTGACCGGGAGACAAAAGCTCCCGTCCGACGCGGTCTCTGCCTGAATCAGCGAAAGTCCGCGCGTGCGGATCGCGCGCAGCGTCGTGTTCGCTGCTTGGGCACCGCCTTCCACGGTGAGCTTGCCCTTCATGCAGCTCGTCGCGGGCAACGCCGCAGCGGCGCTGAGCCACTCGTCTTGGGCGGTGCTCACGACCAGCTTGCTGGTCTGAACGCGCGCGCGCGGTCCTTGCGCCCAGCGCACCTCCTCGGCGGTCATCTGGTACACGTCGACTTCTTGGCCCTCGGTGAGCGTGTTGCCCTCGTAGAGCGGCACCTCCATCTGCATCAGCTTGCCCAGCTTCAGGCGCGTGCCGTTCTGGTAGAAGCCGACCTCCGCCATGCCGTACCCCTCGATGCCGCTGTGATCCATCGCCTGCATGCGTCCGGGCGCTGCGGCGATTTCACGAGGACGATCGATGATCACGTAGCGCACCTCGACCTCGCCTGAGACGGCCGCCGCCTGGTCATCGAGCAGCGCGCCGCCCGGCAGCTCGAGCGCGAAGCCATCGTCGCTCTCCACGCGTCCGCCGGCCGCGGCGTCGGCCAGCTTGACGATGCGGCGCGGTTTGAGCGCCACCTGCACCTGCGCGCCCGTGCCCTGGTCCACCGTGACCGGCAGCACCGCGGTGCTGTACATGTCGCTTTGCGCCGTCATCTGCAGCTCGCGGTCGGCGAGCGCCTGCAGCGCGAAGCGGCCGCGGCTGTCGCTGCGCGTACTGACTCCGTTCACCGCGACGTCCACGTCTGCGAGGAGCACCCCGTCCACGTCCGTAACTTGTCCGCGGATCCAACCGGTGCGTTCTCTGACGCCGCCGTCGCCGCCGGCGGCGCCGCCGTGATCGCAGCCGGCTCCCGCGATCGCCAAGGACAGGAACGTCAGGATCGTCGCAGTCGTCTCTCTCGTTTGCTCGCGCATCCCCGATCACCCCGCGTGAAAAACGTGCCGACCCATCCAGTACGCACGGCGGCTCGAGACGGATCTGGCCGCGTGCCGGCGCATTCGTGGATCGTAAGCCGAACGCGGCCTCGGCTCAGCAGCTCGTTGCTCGTGGAGGGTGAGCGCCGAAGCGACTGCGCCGCGCTCGCCTGATCCCCAGAGCACCGCTATGATCCCACAAGTGCGCACACCCGGCAGCGCGCCAAGTGCCCGGCGCAAGACCCAAACCGAGCTCCCTGACACGGCGGTGACGGCTCGCATCCTCGACGCCGCTCTTGGAAGCCGGTCGGCACCGTCACGACCGTATCGTTGCCCCACCTCACGCGCTGCCCGCGACCCACCAGCGAGAGCGACTGTCGTGGCGCAAGCGAAGCATCTCTACTGCAACTGGCGCTGGGACTTTTCCGCAGCGCAAGGCCGCTCACCTTGACGGTCGCGGCGCAATGCGCGTCGCCCGAGCGCATCAACTCGAGCGAAGAGCGCTCTAACGCGCGCCTCGCGCACGCTTTCTGATGGGCACGATCTGACCTGCGTTCAAAAGCGATGCCAGCGTGGCGCGCACGCGCGCGATCTGTGCGCTGTCGAGGAAGGGAGGCGCTTCCGTGCGTTCATAGCTCATCAAGTTGCCGAGTATCTCGCTGTGCTGAGGATTGCCGAAATAGTGGCCGAGCTCGTGCGCGAGCACGTACGGACCCGAGATCTTACTGATGATCACGAAGCTGCCCCCGCGCGTATGACGCGGATGCCAGTGGACGCCGCGCCGTTCGCGGCTCGGCTCGTCGACGTCCATCAGTCTCGAGACCACGAAGCAGTGGACCGCACCGCGCTCCACGTAGCGCGCGAGCGCATTGCGGTCAGCACGTGTGACGAGCTCGGCGTGACGCGCAGCGAGCGCGAGCTCTCGCTGCGCCACGAGCTCGAGGCCGAGCGGCCGGTAGAGCTGGTTGGCCGCCGTGAGCTGCTCGGCGAGGAACGACGGCGGCGCGACAGACGCGCCGTCTCGCTGCGCCACGTGGAAGACGATGGGAACGCGAACGATGTCTCCGGCCTGCGCCCGCGCTGAGATCGAGACCAGTGAAAGGAAGATCCAAGCTGAGCGCGTGCTCTTTGCCATGCGGCCCTCGTTGTGCTCGCACCGGTTCGTGGCGCGCGCAAGGACCGTATTTCGCGCACCGTGATGCATGGCTAGGTCTGCGCGCCGAAGCCGCCACCTGAAGGCGTCGAGATCACGAACCGATCGCCCGCGTTCATCTCCGTCTGCTCTGCGTAACCGAGATCTTGACGTGTTCCATCCGCGCGTTCGACCCAAGTCTTGCCGACTTCGCCCGGCGAACCCCCCGCCATACCGTATGGAGGCACGCGGCGGTGGCCGGCCAAGATGGCGGCCGTCATCGGCTCGAGAAAGCGAATCTTGCGCAGCGCGCCGTCGCCGCCGCGAAAGCGCCCCGCGCCGCCCGAGCCCGCGCGGACGGAGTGCTCTTCGACGATGACCGGAAAGCGGAACTCCAGCACTTCCGGATCGGTCAGGCGCGAGTTCGTCATGTGTGTCTGCACGGCCGCGGCGCCGTCGAAGCCGTCGCCCGCGCCCGAGCCGCCCGCGATGGTCTCGTAATATTGGTAGCGCTCGTTCCCGAACGTGAAGTTGTTCATCGTGCCCTGCGCGGCGCCCATGACGCCGAGCGCGCCGTAGAGCGCGTCGGTAATGCACTGCGAGGTCTCGACGTTGCCCGCGACGGTCGCGGCCGGGTAGTGCGGTGCGAGCATCGAGCCTTCCGGGATCACGATCGTGATCGGCTTCAGACAGCCGGCGTTCATCGGGATGTCGCCGTCGACCAAGGTGCGGAACACGTAGAGCACCGCCGCGTGCGTGACGGCGGGCGGCGCGTTGAAGTTGGTATCGAGCTGAGGGCTCGTGCCGGTGAAGTCGACCCTCGCGCTGCGCGCCGCGCGGTCCACCGTGACTCTCACGCGGATATGCGCGCCGCTGTCCATCTCGTAATCGAACGCGCCGTCTGACAGCGCGGTGATCGCGCGCCGCACGCTCTCTTCAGCGTTGTCCTGCACGTGCTGCATGTACGCCTTCACCGCGTTCAGGCCGAAGTGGCGGACCATGCTCGCGAGCTCTTCGCGCCCCTTCTCGCAGGCGGCCACCTGCGCGCGCAGGTCGGCCACGTTCTGCTCGGGGTTGCGAGCAGGAGAGCGCGCCCCGGCGAGCAGCGCGCGCAGCTCGCGTTCGCGCATGCGATCGCCCTCGACCAGCTTGAAGTTGTCGATCAGCACGCCCTCTTCTTCGACCGAGCGTGACGCGGGTGGCATCGAGCCGGGCGTGATGCCGCCGATGTCGGCGTGGTGCCCGCGCGCTGCGACGTAAAACAGGAGCTCGCGCGGGGTGCGCGGCGCGCTCGCGCTTTCGCCGGCGAAGACGGGCATGACCACCGTTACATCCGGCAGATGCGTGCCGCCATGGTAAGGATCGTTGAGCATGTACACGTCGCCGGGCGCCATCTGCCCCGCGTTCTTGTGCATGACTGTCTTGATCGACTCGCTCATGCTGCCGAGGTGCACGGGCATGTGCGGCGCGTTGGCGATCAAGTTGCCTTGGCCGTCGAAGAGCGCGCACGAGAAGTCGAGTCGCTCTTTGATGTTCACCGAGTGCGCGGTGTTGGCGAGGCGCACGCCCATCTGCTCCGCGATCGACATGAATAAGTTGTTGAACACCTCGAGCATGACCGGGTCCGCGCAGGTGCCGAGCGCTTGGCGCGTCTCGCGCGGCAGGTAGCGCTCGAGCAGCAGATGGTCTGCAGACGTCACGCGCGCGCGCCACCCCGGCTCGATCACGGTGGTCGCGTTCTGCTCCGCGATCAACGCGGGCCCGGCGAGCTCTTGTCCTGGACGCAGCGCATCGCGCACGAACAGCGGCGTCTCGTGCCACGCGCCCTCGGTGTACATGCGCACCTGCGCGACCGGAGCGGCGGGCGCGCGCTGTCCGGGCGCGGCGCTGAACGCTTCGCCTTCTGGGTCCGCCATGCGTCCCACGGCTTCGACCGAGAGCGCTTCGATCACGATGTCGCGGCTGGGCATCAAGAACGCAAAGCGCGCGCGGTAGGCCGCGGCGAAGGCGCTGCGCATGCTCTCCAGCTCCCCGACCGGCACGATCAGCGCCGTGTCCGTGCCGGCGTACTTCAGATGCGCGCGCGCGCTCACGTCGATGCGCGCCTGCGGGCCCGTCTGTGCCGCGACTTCCGCGCGCGCGCTGTCACCGAGCCGTTCGAGCTCGCGCCCCATGTCGCCGAGCGAGCTCTCCCTGAGCGGCCGCTCGAACGACATCTCACGCGTCGCGCTGATGTCTGCGAGGCCCATGCCGAACGCGGAGAGCACGCCGGCGTAAGGGTGGATATAGATCGAACGCATGCCGAGCTCGTCCGCGACCAGACACGCGTGCTGTCCACCCGCGCCCCCGAAGCAGCACAGCGTGTACTCGGTCACGTCGTAGCCGCGCTGCACGGAGATGAACTTGATGGCATTGGCCATGTTCGCGATTGCGATGCGCAAGAAGCCGGCCGCCACCTCTTCGGGCGCGCGCTCTCGCCCGCCGCTGACCGAGACATCGCGCGCCAGCGCGGCGAATTTTTCGGCCGCGGCGGCGCGATCGAGCGCGAGGTCCGCGCCAGGTCCGAACACCCGAGGGAAGAAGTCCGGCTGGATCTTCCCGAGCATCACGTTGCAATCCGTGACCGTCAGCGGTCCTCCGCGCCGATAGCATGCTGGGCCCGGATTGGCGCCCGCCGAGTCTGGGCCGACGCGGAACTTCTGACCGTCGTAGTGCAAGATCGAACCGCCGCCAGCAGCGATCGTATGGATGGCCATCATCGGCGCACGCATGCGTACGCCCGCGACCAAGGTGTCGAACTCGCGCTCGCACTCTGCCGGGCTCCGTCCGGCGAAGTGAGAGACGTCCGTGGAGGTGCCGCCCATGTCGAAGCCGATCACCCGCTGAAAGCCCGCCGCTAGGGAGGTTCGCACCATGCCCACGATCCCGCCCGCCGGCCCGGACAGAATCGAGTCTTTGCCCTGAAAGATGGCAGCCTCCGTGAGCCCGCCATCCGACTTCATGAAGTAGAGCGGCACGCGCTGCGTATCGTGCTCCAGCTGGCGCGCCACGCCGTTCACGTAGCGGCGCAGGATGGGAGAGAGATACGCGTCCACGACGGTCGTATCGCCGCGCGAGACGATCTTCATGAGCGGACTTACTTCGTGCGAGACCGAGACCTGCGAGAATCCGGTCGCCCGCGCGAGCTCGGCCGCGCGCGCCTCGTGCGTTGGATGGCGCCAAGCGTGCATGAACACGATCGCCACCGCGCGAAAGCCGTCGGCATACACCTCTGCGAACGCGCGCCGCAAGCGCACGTCGTCGAGCGGCACGAGCACGTCCCCGTGCGCGCCGATGCGCTCGTCGACCTCGACGACCTTCTTATAGAGCAGCTCGGGCAGCCGGATGTAGCGCTCGAACAGCTTCGGACGGTTCTGATAGGCGATGCGCAGCTGATCGCGAAAGCCGTGCGTGATGAACAGCGCCACCGGCTCGCCCTTGCGCTCGAGTAGCGCGTTGGTCGCGACCGTGGTCCCCATTTTGACGGCTTCGATCTGCGCGAGCGGGATGGCCTCGCCCGCGCCGAGCCCGAGCAGCCGGCGGATCCCCGCAATGGCCGCGTCCTCGTACTGCTCGGGGTTGTCGGAGAGCAGCTTGAGCGTGCCGAAGCTCCCATCCGGTCGCCGCGCCACGATATCCGTGAAGGTGCCGCCGCGGTCGATCCCGAACTGCCAGCGAGCCGGCGGGGACATGTCAGAAGTCGAAGGCCGGCTCGAGCTTACCGGGGATGACATTCGGTTCTCTCCTTGCTCGGCTAGCAGGTTTCGATCGCCGTGTCGCGAAGATCGGTCACGAGCATCGCGCCGGGGAAGTGCGCGATGCACAGCTCGGAATCCGCGAAGCCCGTAAACGGGTGCGCGTTCTGCGCGACCGCGCCGCGCTGCGACGAGTCTGATATCTTGCGCGCACGATGACGAGCATTCCCGATTACATCCGCGCGATCTGGCGGGATCCGCCGCCTGGGCGCCTCATGGGGCCGGGCCATCCGGCCGGCGATTTTCTCGACGCGCCCGATTGGCGCGTGGTCGAGGAAGAGGAGGGCCGGCTCTTGGTGGACGTGCCGCTCGTGGCCGCCGTGAAGAACTTTCGTGGCCACCTGTTCGGCGGGTTTGCGCCCGCGTACGTCGATTTGATCGCGCTGCGCACCGTCAGCGCGGGCGCGCGCGATCGCGCGCATGGCTGGCTGCTGACGCTGAACTTACGCGTCGAGTACTTCGAGCCGGTGGAGGGCCCGCGCTTTCTGATCGAGAGCCGCGTCGTCAACCGGCGCGGCCGTACCATCCTGGTCGAAGTTAGCTTCCGCGATCACGCCGGCACGATGCTGCTGTTCGCGACCACGCTGCTGCTCG
>CAZYWR010001065.1:0-8836 GCA_964651185.1 uncultured Polyangiales bacterium | reverse complement strand
CGAGCACTTCGCAACGCAGCGTCTGCCTGCCACCGCGCGCCAGCGGCTCGTCCACGAACAGGTCGATTGCGATATCGGTCTGCTGTGCGTAGCGGTGCAACAGCGCGAACAACGCCGCGGTCAGCGTCGCGATCTGCGCGGGCTCGAGAGGCGGCGCCAAGGCGGGCAGGGCCCGCGAGAGATAGCTGGCACCGTGCGGGGCCGTCCGTGGGCTTCGTTCGACGGGCAGCTGCACATATGCAGCGGCTGGCTCGGGCACGGCGGCGGCCGGGTTGCACGAGGAGGAGGCGGATGAGGTGGGCTCAACGGAAGCGCTGCAGGTCATGGCCAGCCGCACACTGCAACCCGAGGTCCAACTTCAAACTTGCCAGTTCCGGCCGCGGACCACTGGAATCACGAGATTCTTTCGCCCGCTCCGGCACGCCACGCGGGCTTCCGCGCGGGCACGCGGGCACGTGTGCCCGGCGCGAGCCAATCGCCGCAAGGCTCACCTGGCGCCGACCTCTCCGTCCGCCACCACACGACCAACGCGACGGCCCACCTCTTCTTCCTGGATGGACCAGCAAGCCTAGGCCGCGCCCACCTCTTCGTCCGCGACGGAAGTGGCAGCGGTCTCTCCACCCGCCGCCGCGTCCGGCGCCCTGCGCAACGCGAGCAGCAGCCACAGCGTCAACATCGCTTCCACCAGCATGCAGCACGCGCCGAAAAAGCCGTACGAAGAGTTCCCGAAGCACAAGATCACGACCGTGAAGACGCTTCCGCAGACCCACACCGCGCGCGCGATCAACGGCTCACGGTTCTGCACGTACAGCTGGTTCGTCAGCACCATGTTCACGGTCACGATCGCGATGAGCGGCGCCATCCAGCGCATGAACTCGGGTGCGTATACGAAGGCCTCGCCTCCGAGCAAGCGCACCACCGGGCCCGCCGCCGCCCAGGTGAACGTGGCCGCCGCGATCGCGATCCCGATGGTCCCGGTGACGTAGTTCTTGAGCTTCCGTCGGCCGGGCGCTCCCGAAGGCAAGTCGCGCGCCTCGAGTTGAAGTGGGAACAGCGTCTGTGTCAGCGGCAGCAGCGTCGCCGTGCCTGCGCGCACGATGCGATCGGCGAGCACGAACATGCCTGCGACCTTCAAGCCGAAGAACGCGGCCGCGAGCGTCGCGGGGAGCAGCGCGTAGAGCGCCGTGCCGATGCGCTGAAGCGGAACGGCAAAGCTGACGCGCAGGGCCGTGAGCCAGGACGACCAGCGGAAATCACGCAGCGCGGGCAGCACGTACGCGCGCGCGCGCCAGCCATCGACGATGGCCCATGCGTGCGAAGCGAAATACGCGAGCAGCGCGATCGCCAACAGCGGACGCCAGGGCAAGAGGGCGAGCACCAACACCAGACTCGTGAGCTTGGTGGCCAGCGTGGCGGGCAGAAGCTGCGGGACGTTCGCGCGCGCCACGCGATACCAAAGCGTCGACAGCCCCTGCGCCCAGGCGCACGCGAGCATCAACATGATCGCGGCGACATCGTGGTCCGGCCACAACCACACGAACGCGCCGAGCCCGAGCAACGGAAGCGCGAGCGCCGCGTTGAGCGTCTGATAGGTCAGCGTGCGCGCGAACACGCTCGAGGCGCTGCGCTCGTCCGAACCGGTGAGCGCTTTGGTGGCGCTGATGCCCAGCCCGAACTCCACGAGGATCGCGCCGAATGCGGACCACGTCAGCATCACGCCGTAGCGGCCGTACTCCTGTGGCCCAAGCAAGCGCGCCACCACGGGAAGCGTAACCAGCGGTAGGGCGAGGTTCAGCGCGTGCAGACCGTACATCGCCGCCAGGCTGAACAGCCGATGTCGAGCCGGGCGACTCACCCCATTGACCATGCGCGCATCCCGCACTCCGTATCGACTCGCTCGCACCAAAAGTGCACAAGCCGTCGCCACAACGAGCACCGGCACGCTTGAAAATGACCGTGGGCCAGGACGTCGAGCTTGTCAAGCGTTCGCCGCGCCCGCAGCCCAGACGACGCACAAGCGAAAATAAAATCACAAAGTTGTCGACGAGCGACACGACCTGCGACGTCGCCGCGGCGCTGCTTCAGCTTGGGATTTCTAGATTGGAAGGCCATCGTTTCAAAACTGCGCCTGGACCGACGCTTCTTGATTGAGCGTTCCCCGAACGCTCAGTAGGGTGAATATACCGACTCGCGGGAAGGAGTCGGTGCAGTGTGACGCGAGGTCCGCGTAGAGCCCATCACGAAGACACGCCGAGCGGTCCCGTGCGCGCGTACGGCCCGCGACATCTCACGGTGAGCGAGTGCGGGAGAACCGCCGCGCGCGCGGCGAGGTGCGCCGGCCCGCGTGATCCAAATTCTGGAAGGCCGTTCACGTTCGAGCGTCTGCGCGCTGCATGGCGGCTTACGACGTTGCCGTCGCTCCAGGGCTGACTTCCGAGCCATGACGCACCCAAGGCAGCTGGAGTTTTCTCAGATTGACGGCAAAACACTCTTGGCGTAGCTACGTCTGCGCAGGTCTGACTTGGCGAGCTGAGCGATCGATACGGGCGTGCTCACGCACTGAGCATCGGCGAGACGACCAGCGAAGCGCTCGGTCTTGCGGCGCGCAACTCTTTGTCTGCAGGCGAGTATGGGGCTTGGACTGATCCTTCTGGGTGTGCTCTGCATAGGGATCGCGTTGCACCCCTTCACGACCTATCCGATCTCCTTGTGGCTCCTCCGGCGCTTTCGCTTCGTGCCAGTGTCCAAGGAACCGGCCAGCGCTGAGGCCGCGGCCGACTTGGCGATCTGCATGTGCGCATACAACGAAGAGCGGGTCATCGACGCAAAAATGGCCAACCTGCTCGCGCTCAAGCGCAAGTACCCCGGCCTCGAGATCCTCGTCTACGTCGACGCCGCGACCGACCGTACAGCGGAGAAGCTTCGTGCCTACGAACACGAGATTCGCCTGCACGTGGCGAGCGAACGACACGGTAAGACGCACGGGATGAACGTCTTGGTCGCGATGGTGACCAAGCCGATCATCATGTTCACCGACGCAAACGTCATGATCGACCTCGAGGCGCCCGCCCGTTTCGCGCGCTACTTCCGCGATCCCGAGATCGGCTGCGTGTCCAGCCACTTGAAATACACGAACGGCGACGCCTCGATCACCGCCAACTCCGGCTCGCTTTACTGGCGCCTCGACGAATGGACGAAGCGCTTGGAGACGGATACGGGATCGGCCATGGGAGCCGACGGATCTCTGTTCGCAGTTCGGCGTTCGCTCCATCGCCCGCCGCCCGACGAGATCATCGACGACATGTACGTGTCGATCATGGTGTTCTGCGAAGGCTCGCGCGTGGTGCAGGCCGACGATGTGATCGCCTACGAGGAGTCGGTCACGGTCGCCAAGGACGAGTTTCGCCGCAAGGTGCGGATCGGGTGTGGCGCCTTCAACGCGCACCGTGCCGTGTGGCCGCGCGTCCGCGAACAGAGCGCGCTGACCCTCTACAAGTACATCTCCCACAAAGTGATCCGCTGGCTGACGATCTACTTCTTGCTGGCGGGTTGGCTGCTGATCGAGGTCGGTCTCGCGGCCGCGGGGTATGCGGCCGCCGCGGCATGGCTGGCGGGGCTCTCGATCGCTTGCCTGCTGATCGGCGCGCTCTCGTCCCGCGGCCCGCTGGCGCAAATATGGGACATCTTGAGCGCGTTCGTGGCGACAGGGCTCGGTGTGTTACGGGCCGTCCGCGGGCACAACTTTCAGACCTGGACGCCGATCGGCTCAATCCGGAAGTGAGCTAGGGGCACGAAGCCGATACGCGAGGCTGCTCACGCAAGTGCGGGCGGGTGCGAGTGAGCGAGCCCACGGCGCGCGCACCTTGCAGGCTGATAGCGTACCGTGTCACTTGAAATATAAACTGCCCCGAGTTGTACTCGAAATATGGCGAGTACGTTGCGAATCGGCGGCGGCTGCGGCTTCTGGGGCGACAGCGCAGCGGGTGCCGCCCAGCTCGTCGAGCGCGGCGACATCGACGTACTGATCCTCGACTATCTCTCCGAAGTCACGATGTCGCTCCTGGCCCGCGCCCGCGAAAAGCGGCCGGAGCTGGGCTACACGACCGACTTCGTGACCGCCGTGATGGAGCCGCTCGCGCACAAGATCGCCGAACGCGGCATCAAAGTGATCGCCAACGCCGGCGGCGTGAACCCGAACGGCTGCCGCGACGCCGTGTGCGCGCTGCTCGATCGGCTCGGCGTGAAGCTCTCGGTCGCCGTGGTGACCGGGGACGACGTGCGCGCCGAGCTCCCATCGCTGCGCGAGGCGGGTCGGCTCGATCTCGAGACCGGTGGCCCGCTGCCGGCGGAGGTCGCCAGCGCGAATGCCTATCTCGGTGCGTTTCCGATCGCAGAAGCGCTGCGCCGTGGCGCGGATGTCGTGATCACCGGCCGTTGCGCCGACAGCGCGCTCACGCTCGGTCCGTTGATCGCCAAGTTCGGCTGGCGCGAGTTCGACCTCGACGCGCTCGCCATGGGCAGTCTCGCGGGCCACGTGATCGAATGCGGGCCGCAGGCGACGGGCGGCATCTTCACGGATTGGGAGACGGTCGCGGACGGCTGGGACGACATGGGCTATCCGATCGCCGAATGCAGCGCTGACGGCAGCTTCGTGATCACCAAGTGTGCAGACACCGGCGGCGCAGTCACGGCCGCAACCGTCGCAGAACAAGTCGTGTACGAGGTCCATGATCCCGGCGCATACCCCTTGCCCGACGTCGTGTGTGATTTGCGCGCTGTGAAGATCGAGGATCTCGGCGGCGATCGCGTACGCGTGACGGGCGCACGCGGCCTCACCGCGCCCGCCGACTACAAGGTCAGTCTTACTTATCACGACGGCTTTCGCTGTACCGCGACGATGATGATCGTCGGCGGCGACGCCGCCGAGAAGGCCCGTCGCGTAGGGGCCGCGATCCTCAAGCGGACACGGCGCCTGCTCGGCGAGCGAGGCTATAGCGACTACCGCGCCACCTCGGTCGAGGTGCTCGGCGCCGAGGCGATGTACGGGCCGCACGCGCGCAACATCCATACGCGCGAAGTCGTCCTGAAGATCGCGGTCGCGCACGGCGATCCCAAGGCGCTCGAGCTGTTCTCGCGCGAAATCTCGCCGGCGGTTACCTCGATGGTCCCGGGCATCTCCGGCCTCGCCGGTGGACGCCCCGCGGTCCAGCCGATCGTTCGCCTCGCCTCCTGCCTGCTCCCGAAGAGCCGTGTGTCCGTGCAAGTGGAGATCGAAGGCGAGCGCTGGCCGGTGGAAGCCAAGGCGACGAGGCCGCCGTCCACGCGACCGCCGTCTCTGCAGACCACCCCTGTACGCCGCCGCTTCGAAGTTCAAGGCCCCGCGATCGAGGTCCCTCTGATTCGCCTGGCGCACGGCCGGAGCGGCGACAAGGGCGACGTCTCCAACATCGGCATCATCGCGCGCCGCGCCGAGTTCATCCCAGTCATCGCAGACGCACTGACGGCGGGCGCCGTTCGCGAGTATTTCGCTCACCTGGTCGCGGGCGAAGTCGAGCGCTTCGACTGGCCCGGCATTCACGGCTGGAACTTCGTGCTGCAGCGCGCGCTCGGCGGCGGCGGCATCGCGTCCCTGCGCTACGACCCGCAAGGGAAGAGCTACGCGCAACTCTTGATGGACTTTCCGGTGTCGGTCCCGGCCGCCGGGCGCGGCCCCGGCGGCCTTCTGCCGACAGACTAACGAAACGCCAAGCGCGGTCGCGTACGCGCGGGTGCGCGACCACGGAGCGCGCACCCGCGCTTACTGCAAACGTACCACCTTGAAGTCGTCGTACGTCGCCGTCGAGTTCAGACCGGCGGCCTTGAAGCCGTAGGCGAGCGCCCGAACCGTGCCCGCCGGCACCGTGAATTCGAACGAGTTCAGGCTGTAGCTCGTGGTGTTGATCATGGCGTAGCGCTCGGAGAGGATGTTGCCCGCGCGGTCGAGGAACTTCATCCCGATCGAGGCGCTCTCACCGCTGCGCCCCGCCTTCGCGTACGCGCTCAGCTTGTACTTGCCGCCGACTTGCAGACGGCTGGCCAAGTCTTGCTCGGCACCGCCCATGGCGCGGCCGATCTTGAGCGCGGAGCTGCCGCTATGCTGTCCCGTGCTGGTGGTCGTCGCCGAGCCGTAGAAGTACCAGCCTTGGCGCCCGAGCTCGAAGCCCGCGTTGTCTACTGTCACGGTGGTCGTGGAGCTCGGAGCGGATGCAGGCGCCGGCGTCGGCGCGGGCGTCGGAGTTGGCGTCGGCGCGGGCGTGGGTGCCGGCGTCGGCGTGGGCGTCGGAGTTGACGTCGGCGTGGGCGTGGGTGTCGACGCGGGAGCGGGCGTCGGCGTGGGCGTCGGCGCGCTGACGGGCGCGGCACCGAACAGTGCCTTATAGCGAGCGGCTGAATCCGGGTACTGCGTGGCGTAGTTGTGCTGAGCGCTGGTATCAGAGCCGGTGCCGTTCACGTCCGAGATCTGATGCCCGCCATCCGACCAGTTGACGTCGAAGTAGATCTGAAAGCCGACGCGGTTCTCTGCGGCGTGCACGAAGTCGTACATCTTCGAGATGTAAAGCGGGTTGTCACCGCCACCGTGGCCGTCTGGACGATTCCACACGCCCCACTCCGGGATAGACAGCAGCTTGTTGTGCGTGACGGCGCGATCGCGCATCGCGTACAGACCGCGTGAAAGGTCGTTCCAGGCGTTGGTCTGATGCGTCGTGCGGCACGCCGAGTCACAGCTCGATGGGTAAGGATAAGAATTCGAAGCCCACGACGAGTCGTAAGCATCGACGCCGATGTAGTCGACGTAATCGTCGCCAGGCCAAGCGGCCTCGACCTGCGCCGAGCTCCACTGCGAGATGTCCTCGGTGGGGTTCCAGTCGAACTTGAAGCCGGCGTTGGGCTGCGCCTGGCGTACCGCAGTCACGACGCGACGGAAGCACCCCGCGAACTGCGACTCGCGACCGCGCGCGCTCCACGCGTACCAGTCTCCATCGAACTCCCAGCCGAGCCGCATGATGGTGCTGCCGAGTCCGTACGTGACGAGGTTGTTCGCCATCGCCTTCCAATACTGGTCATACTGGCCATCGCTACACTTCTGCAGCGACACGTCGTCGCTGGTGCCAGCCGAGCCGTCGGGACCGGCGCCGTTCGTCGGCCCAGGCAGGAGCGGAATCGCGAACACGAGCGTCCGTCCCGGACGCGCCTTCACCCAGTTGCTCCAAGGCTGGAGCTGCCAAGACTGCAAGGTGATCTGCGACCAATTGTCGTAGCCGGCGAACGCGAGCGCGACGTCTTGCGAACGCCCGAGCCAGCTGGCCGCCGCATCGGCGAGCAGCGGACCATTCGGCGCGTCCCAGTGATACATCCCAGCCAGCGGCTCCGCCAAGGTCAGCTCTTGCGCTACGCCGTCGCTGTCTTCAGGCCCTCCATCCTCGCCCTCTACGTTGCAGGCAACGAGCGAGCCCGCGAGCGCGAGCTCGCGCAAGAACCGAAACTGACATCCCCCCATACGCATCGTGATCATCTCCAACGAGCTGCGCCGCCGCCTGCGAACAGGCCGCGGACCCCCTGGTGCAAAGCGCACGAGCAGCCGAGAAGACCGACCCCTCAGTGCGTTTACACAGTTCCGGGCGACAGAGCGCCCTGGCTAGACCGAACTGAAACGGCGGCCTAGAGGGCGCTCTGAATCCCGAGCGAGGAGATTAGGTCTGCTTTCTCGGCGCTGGATAGACGCGAAGCAGACTTTCTGCAGACTCAGTGACGTAAGATCCAAGGACATGGTCGACTAGCGGCCGCACCCTCACGAGCCTGTGCGTGCGCGGAACCTAGGCGGCCCTGGCTCGCGCACGGCGTGCACGCTCGTTTCCCGCACACGCCCTTCCCAGTGCGTGTCGCGCCTCGACCGCATCGAGCCGCGCGCCACGCTCGAACGAGTCGACGGTGAAGTGCCGCGCTCTATGTCAAGACCTTCGTGCGCCTCACGAGCCATTCCGCTCGCACTGCGCCTCAGCGCTTGTAAGCGGGCGAATCTGGTCGAAAAATCGTCTCTCCGCTGGCCCGATTGAAGGCGCCCGAGGTACGTACGGCTCGTGCTGTCGCAGGGCCTTTCGCATCGCTTTCCGACGGGGCGCTCGCGGGGCGTGTCCGCGACGCCTAAGCCGCCGAAAGTTCAATCGTTCGCAGCGTGCGCTCCGCGCGCCCGTCGGGCAGCCCGAGGGTGCGCCATGGTCGTGGCTCATCCCACCGGAGCCGGAGGTCTTTGATGTCCTGGAACTCGGCTCGCGCCGCGTATGCGCGCTGGCTCGTCCTGGTGGCGCCGCCCCTCGTGCTGAGCGCGTGTTCGGGCGAGATCGCCGGACCGGCGGGCGCGGACGCGACCTGCGTGGACTGCCCCACGGGACCGGGCAACAAGAGCACCGGCGCGCTGCCGGGCGGCACGAGCACCGGCGACCATCCCTCCGCGGGCCAGGCATCCACGCCGAACGGCGTGGGCTGGGCGACGCGCTTTCCCAAGCTCTCGAACCAGCAGTGGGACGACACGGTGCAGGCGCTGTTTTACCTCGACGCGCCGACGGGGTTCGCCAACGACTTCACCCAAGAGCCGCGCGACAAACTGTACGACACGCTGGCTGCTGCCGATCTCCCGATCGCGGGAGACGCATGGGCGCGCTATCAGACCGCCGCCGAGCAAGTCGCGAATCTGATCGTTTCGGACGACGCCAAGCTCGCGAAGGTCACGCCAAGCGGCACGTTTGCAGACGCGAACGCGAAGGGCGCCGCGTTCATCGCGGCGTTCGGCGCGCGCGCC
>CAZYWR010001064.1:0-1990 GCA_964651185.1 uncultured Polyangiales bacterium | reverse complement strand
TCCTTGAGCTGGACGGCGTCGCCGGTCTCGATGGACGTGCGCGCGCGCACCACGACCGCCCGCGCCTTGTCGATCGCGTCGCGCCCGAAGTCGCTGCCGGCCACCACGCGCTCGACCTGCGGGAACAGCTTCTCGATCTCGGCGATCAAGCGCTCGGCCTCCTGCTTGGCCTGCTCGAGCTCCTCGCTGCTGCGGCGTGTGACCGCCAGATCGCGCGACGCCTCCATCATCACCGAGATCTCGTCGCGGGTCAGCCCGCTCGAGGCCGTCACCGTGATCGACTGCTGCTGGCCGGTCTCGAGGTCCTTGGCGTGCACGCTGACGATGCCGTCCGCGTTGATCTCGAAGGTGACCTCGACCTCGACCTGACCGGCCGGCGCGCGGCGCAGGCCCGTCAGGACGAACTCGCCCAGGAGCTCGTTGCCCTCGGCGCGGTGCGACTCGCCCTGCAGCACCAGGATCTTCACCGCCGTCTGGTTGTCGCGCACCGTCGTGAAGGTCTTGGAGCGCGAGGTGGGCACCGTGCTGTTCTGCGGGATCAACCCCTCGAAGTAGCCGCCGACGACCATGATGCCGAGCGTGTGCGGCGTGACGTCGAGCAGGATCATCTCCGGCCCTTCGTCCATCAACGCCGCCGCCTGGATCGCCGCGCCGAGCGCCACGACTTCGTCCGGGTGCACCCCCTTGCACGGCTCGCGCTCGAAGAAGCTCGCGACGGCGCGCTGCACCGCGGGCATGCGCGTCATCCCGCCCACCAGGATCACGTCGTCGAGCTCGCCCTTCTCGATGCCCGCCTCCTGCAGCGTGGCCTCGCAGATCTGAACCGTGCGCTCGACCAAGTCCTCGGTCAGCTGCTCCAGGTTCTGGCGCGTGAGTAAGCGCTGCAGGTGCAGCGCTTCGTTGCGCGCCGTGGAGATCACGAACGGCAGGTTGACCTCGGTTTCAGGAACGCCGGAGAGCTCGCACTTCGCCTTTTCGGCCGCATCCTTCAGGCGCTGCAGCGCCATGCGATCCTGGCGCAGATCGATGCCGTGCTCGCGCGCGAAGCCATCGACCAGCCAGTCGATCACGCGCATGTCGAAGTCTTCGCCGCCGAGGAACGTGTCGCCGGCCGTGCTGATCACCTTGAACACGCCGTCCGAGCTGATCTCGAGGATCGAGATGTCGAACGTGCCGCCGCCCAGGTCGTACACCGCGACGGTGCGGTCGATGCTCTTGCCGAAGCCGTATGCGAGCGAGGCCGCGGTCGGCTCGTTGATGATGCGGATCACGTCGAGGCCGGCGATGGCGCCCGCGTCTTTGGTGGCTTGGCGCTGGTTGTCGTTGAAGTAGGCGGGGACCGTGATCACCGCCTTCTCGACTTCGACGCCGAGGTAGTCCTCGGCGATGATCTTCATCTCCTGCAAGATCATCGCGCTGATCTCGGGCACGCTGTAGACCTTCTCGCGCAACTGGATGCGGGCGTCGCTATGCGGGCCTTCGACGATCCGGTAGGAACAAGTCGCGATGGCGTTATTGACCTGCGGACTGTTCCACTTGCGGCCGATCAAGCGCTTCGCGGCGTAGACGGTGTTCTCTGCGTTGGTGACGGCCTGGCGTTTGGCGATGTGGCCGACCAGGCGCTTGCCCGACTCGGTGATGGCCACCATCGAGGGCGTGGTCTTGTAGCCGCCGCGGTTGGGAACCACGACGGGCTGACCGCCTTCGAGCACAGCCACGCACGAGTTCGTCGTGCCCAAGTCGATGCCGATGACCTTCTCCATCCGCTCTCCCATGCTGGCGCTGCCGCGCGAGCTTGCGCACAGATCCGAGGCACGTGAGCGCTTGGGCCGCCCCGCCCTCGTCCGCGCTTGCCCCCCGGCGCGCGACTACGCTTTGAGGTCCGAGAGAAGATTTTTCACCATCTCGTTTTCGGGATCCAGCTTCGCGGCAGCATCGAGCTCGCGGCGCGCGTTGAGCTTCAAACCCACAGTGAGGTAGGCCTGCGCCA
>CAZYWR010001063.1:0-2108 GCA_964651185.1 uncultured Polyangiales bacterium | reverse complement strand
AGGCCGAGCATCTCCACGACGCGTTCGAAGGGCACCTCTTGGTGGCCGAAGGCCAGCAGCGCGCCGCGCTTCTCGCGCTTGAGCAGCTCGAGAAACGTGGGGTCATCGCCGAGATCGAGGCGCAGCGCAATCGTGTTCACGAAGAAGCCGATCAGCGCTTCCAGGTGCGGATGAGTGCGGTTTGCGACGGGCACGCCGATCGCGAAATTAGTCTGCTTGCTGATCCGGTACAGCGCAGCTCGGAAGCTCGCGAGCAGGACCATGAACAGGGTCGCGCTCTCGTCATGGGCGAGCTCCTGCAGCCGCTCGATCACCGCGGTGTCGATCACGAACGCCAGCGTCTTGCCGCGGCCGGAAGGTGCTTCGGGCCGCGCACGATCGTACGGAAGGGCGAGCGGCTCGAGGCCGGACAGCTGGGCGCGAAAGAACTCGAGCGAGGGCAACAGGCGCTGATCGCTCAGCATGTGGCGCTGCCACAAGGCGAAGTCTGCATACTGAATAGGGAGGCTGGGCAGGCGCAGCGCTTCGCCAGCCGCGAAGTGGCGATACAGACCGACCAGCTCGCGCACCAGCACGCCCATCGACCAGCCGTCCGAGACGATGTGATGCATCGTCAGCATCAGCACGTGGTCGTCGTCGGCGAACTGGACGAGCGCGGCACGAAACAGCGGTCCGCGCGCGAGATCGAAGGGGCGGCGCGCCTCCTCGGTCGCGATCTGCGAGGCGACGCGCGCGCGCTGCTCGCTCCCCACATCGCGGCGATCGAGGAGCGGCAGCGGCCACTCGTCCGGCGCGGCGTGGACGATCTGCGCGGGGCCCCGCGCGCGCAGCTCGAACGTGGTGCGCAGCGCTTCGTGGCGCGTGACGATGGCGTGAAAGGTTCGCGCAAGCGCGCTGCGATCGAGCGTACCCGTCAACCTGAGCGCGATGGGAATGCTGTACGCCAGCGAACTCGACCGGAACTGATCGACGAACCAGAGCCGCTGCTGCGCAAAGGACAAGGGCACGTGTTCGGGCCGCGTCATCGGCGCGAGGCGGATCGGCGCGAGCTCCCGCGCCGGCGGTTCGCGAGTGCGCGCGGCCGCCTCGCGCGCGCGCTCGACGTGGCCAGCCACGCGCGACATGACGGGGTGCTCGAGCACGCGCGCGAGCGCGAGCTCGACGCCGAGGGCCTGGCGCAGACGCGCGAGCAGCAGCATCGCCTGCAGCGACGACCCGCCGAGCGCGAAGAAGTCGCTCTCGGGCTCGACCACGTCGACCTTCAGAACGTCGCGCGTCAGCGCGCACACGGCGGCGAGCACCTCCTTCTCTTGTGCGGTCGCCGGCGCGGCGGCGCGCTCGGTTGCCTCGAGCCAGCTGGCGACGCCCGCGATCGTGCGGCTCATCAGCACGGCTTGAACCGCTTGCTCGATCGCAGCGGGAGCGAGCCGCGCGGCGATCTGAGCCGCAGCGATCGAGTCGCCGCCGAGCGTGAAGAGATCGTCGTCCACGCCGAGCGGCGCGACGCGCAGCACCGCTTCGAACGCCTCGGCGACGCGGCGCTCGGGCCCGCTCTCCGGGTATCGCCCGCGCGGAGTGTGCTCTTCTGCGAGGCGCGAGATCGAGACAGTGGAGAGCTCGCCGGCCAGAAAACGCGCGCGCGTGGCGCGGCGCATGACCTTGCCGCTCGACGTGAGCTGCACGGCCCCCGGCGCGGTCAGCGCGAGCGTGTGCACAGCGAGCCCGTGCTCTTCGGCGACCCGCTGGCGCACGCTCTGCACGATCTCTTCGAGCAGCGCTGGGTCGGAGCCCGCGCCGCTCACCTCGGCGATGCAGCCGAGCTCTTCGCGGCCCTCGACGGCGAGCGGACACGCCACGACGCGTCCCATGCGGATCCGCGGATGGCTCTGCTCGACCGTACGCTCGACGTCTTGCGGGTAATGGTTGAGGCCGCGCACGATGATCAAATCTTTGAGGCGGCCGGTCACGACCAGCTCGCCGTCCGGAAGCAGCGCGCCGAGGTCGCCGGTGCGCAGAAAGCGCCCCGCGTCGGCGTTGCCTGCGAGCTCCGCCTGAAAGGTGACCTCGCTCTCTTCGGCCAGGCCAAAGTAGCCGCGCGCAACGCTCGG
>CAZYWR010001062.1:0-5250 GCA_964651185.1 uncultured Polyangiales bacterium | reverse complement strand
GTCCGTCCGATGCGGGCTTCTCCGTGGTAGAGATGTGAGCCACCCTGACCTCCTCACGCGGCTACACAAGCAAGGATGGTTCCGCAGCACGCGGCTGGAATGAGCCCGAACCGCGCACGAACGCGGAACATTTCCTCACCTCACTGCTGGCATATGACTTGCGCCGCCAAGCGAGCATGGCCCGCTCCAGCTTCGATTCTCCACCTCACGTGCGCACTG
Source organism: uncultured Polyangiales bacterium (assembly GCA_964651185.1). Taxonomy (GTDB): domain Bacteria; phylum Myxococcota_A; class Polyangia; order Polyangiales; family DASUME01; genus DASUME01. The sequence continues at coordinate 5,031 of CAZYWR010001062.1, read as the reverse complement.
AACGGCTCGTGCAGGGCGCAGCCAAGCCGGCGCCCCCCAAGGCAGCGATCGATCGGGCAGGCCTGGCGCGGGCGCTTACGCGTGCCGTGCGCGGCGAGGTGCTCTTCGACGACGGCGCGCGCGGCCTCTATGCGCAGGATGCTTCGAATTACTTCCAGGTACCGCTCGGCGTGGTCCTGCCGCGTTCCCGCGATGACGTCATCGCGGCCGTCGCGACGTGCAAGCAATTCGGCGCTCCCGTGTTGTGCAGAACCGGCGGCACAGCGCTCGCGGGTCAAACTTGCAATGAGGCCGTCGTCTTCGACTTCTCACGTCATCTACATCATATCCTCGAGCTCGACGCCGGAGGGCTGCGCGCGCGCGTCGAGCCAGGTGTGATCTGCGACGATCTGGTGCGTGCCGCCGCGCCCCACGGCCTCACCTGGGGACCGAAGCCCGCCACCCACAACCACTGTTGCTTCGGCGGCATGCTCGCCAACAACTGTGGCGGCATGGAGGCGCAGCTCGCAGGGATCGCCGTCCACAACGTCGAAGAGATGGAGGTCCTCCTCTACGACGGAACCGTGCTGCATCTCGGCTGGATGACCTCCAGCGAGTTCGAGCGAGCGGGCCAGAGGCCCGGGCGGGAAGGCGAGATTTACCGAGCGCTGCGCGCGCTGCGCGATCGCACCAAAGACCTCGTACGCGATCGCTTTCCGAAGATCCCGCGGCGCGTGTCCGGCTACAACTTGGACCAGCTCCTGCCAGACGAGCAGGGAAGGATCAACGTCGCGCGCGCCTTGGTCGGAAGCGAAGGGACGTGCGCCATCACGTTGCGCGCAGGCCTGCGCCTCGTCCCCGTCCCGCCGCACGATGTCGTCTTGGCGGTCGGCTTCCAAGATGTCTACACCGCCGCGGACGCGGTGCCCGCGGTGCTCGAGTTCCAACCGATGATCTGCGAAGGTATGGATCGACGCCTCGTGGAGAACGTGCGCACGAAGCGGCTTCGTCAGGGCCGCTATCTGCACCTGCTCCCCAAAGGGCACGGCTGGCTCATCATCAAGCTGGGCGGCGACACGCCAGAGGCTGCGCGCCAACGCGCGCGGGAGCTCGCCGAAGAGCTCCGCCGCTCTCGGGGCGCGTGGGACGAGCGCGTGGTGGAAGATGAGGCGGAGCGCGAGGGATTATGGAAGGTGCGCGAGGCGGGCCTCGGCGCGACTGCGTTCGTGCCAGGGCAGCCTGATACTTGGCCGGGCTGGGAAGACTCCGCGGTGCCGCCCGCGCGCCTCGGCGCTTATCTGCGCGACGCCGCCGCGCTGTTCGATCGCTACGGTTACAAGCCGTCGCTGTACGGACATTTCGGCCAGGGTCTGCTTCACTGCCGGGTCGGTTTCGATCTGCTCAACGCGGCGGGCATCGCGCACTACGAAGACTTCGCCCGCGAGGCGGCCGATCTGTGCGTCCACAAGTACGGGGGATCCCTGTCCGGTGAGCACGGCGACGGCCAAGCGCGCGGCTGGCTGCTGGAGCGCATGTTCGGCAGCGAGCTGGTCGCTGCGTTCCGCGACTTCAAGCGGACTTGGGATCCAGACGGGAAGATGAACCCAGGCAAGGTCGTCGACCCCCTCCCGCCGGGCAGCCATCTCCGGCTCGGACCGCACTACGATCCGCAGCAGCCGAACACGCACTTTCGCTTCCCGGACGATGAAGGGAGCTTTGCGCGCGCGACCTTGCGCTGCGTCGGTGTCGGCAAGTGCCGGCGCCATGACGCCGACGGCCAGGCACCCGAAGACGTGATGTGCCCGAGCTACATGGTCACGCGCGAAGAGAAGCACTCCACGCGCGGCCGCGCGCATCTACTCTGGGAGATGATGCGCGGCGGCGCGAGCCCGATCCGCGGCGGCTTTCGTGATCGGCACGTGAAGGAGGCGCTCGACCTTTGCCTCGCCTGCAAGGGTTGTAAAGGAGACTGCCCCGTCAACGTAGACGTGGCCACGTACAAAGCCGAGTTCCTCGCGCACTACTGGCGCGGCCGCATTCGCCCCCGCTACGCTTACGCTTTCGGTCTCATCGACAAATGGTCACGTCTGGCTGCGCTCGCCCCGCGCCTCGTGAACTTTCTGACGCACGCCAAGCTCACCGCTTGGTTCGCGAAGCTCGTGGCCGGCATCAGCCCCGATCGGACGGCGCCGCACTTTGCCACCCAGACCTTCGTCGCATGGTTTCGCCGCCGGACCCCGGCGCGCAGCGGCGGACGGCGCGTAGTGCTGTGGCCCGACACGTTCAACAACCACTTTCATCCCGAGACCGCGCGCGCCGCCGTGCACGTGCTCGAGGCGGCCGGCTACCAGGTGCTGGTGCCGGAGCAGTCCGTCTGCTGCGGCCGGCCCCTCTACGACTACGGCTTTTTGGAGATGGCGCGAAGCTACTTGGAGAGGGTGCTGGCGATACTGCGGCCGTGGCTCGAGGAGGGGCTGCCCGTCGTCGTGCTCGAGCCGAGCTGCGCGTCGGTGTTCCGCGACGAGCTCTTGAACCTCATGCCCGGCCGGATCGAAGCGCATCGCCTGCACGATCAGACGAAGCTCTTGAGCGAGCTCCTGGCCGAAGATCGATCGATCGAGGTTCCGAAGCTCTCGCGCAAGGCGATCGTGCAAGGTCACTGCCACCACAAGTCCGTACTCGGTTACGACGCGCAGCGCTCGATCTTCGAACGTATGGGCATGGACGCCGCGCTCCTCTCGTCTGGGTGCTGCGGAATGGCCGGATCGTTCGGCTTCGAACGTGACGCGCGCAAGCAAGAGGTCGCCACCGCCTGCGGCGAGCGCGTGCTGTTCCCCGCGGTGCGCAACGCCGACCGCGAGACGCTCATCCTCGCCGACGGCTTCAGCTGTCGAACGCAGATCGCAGAGGGCACGGGCCGTCAGGCGCTGCACCTCGCAGAAGCCCTCGAGCTCGCGCTCGAGCAGTCCTCATCGCACGCTCGTGAGCGCCCCCTGAGCCGCGAACGGACCGAGCAGCCGCCTGCTTCGACGTTCGCGCGCAGCCTCCTGCTCGCGCTGATCGTCGCGATCATCGCGTACGCCTCGTGGTTCCTGCGACGCCCGGTATGAGCGCCGGCGCGGCGAACGATGTGACCTGCGACGTCTTACTACTCCGATAACGACATCCGTCCGACTCTCTGACGCATGCCTGCCGAGCGCGGAACGGCCCGGGTCAAACGGCCGCTCAAGCGCTCTCGCCGGCGCAGCTCTGCGGCGTCGACCAACATGCGTCCCGCCCAGCGATAGACGTTCAGCTCCGCCAGCAACCGACGCATCGAGCGCATGCGCTCCGCTTGATCCTCGTCCGACATCTTCAAGGCCACCGCGAGCGCTTCGCTTGTCTGGCGCAGATCGTACGGGTTCACGATCAACGCCTCCGTCAGCTCGCGCGCCGCGCCGGTGAACTGCGAGAGCACGAGGACGCCGCGCTCGTCTTGCCGGGCGGCGACGAACTCCTTGGCCACCAGGTTCATGCCGTCGTGCAGGCTGCTCACGTAACACAGGTTCGCGGCGCGGTAGTAGCGGAATACCGTGTCGGGCTCGTGGTGGGCGCGGTGAAGAATGATGGGGTGGTAATTGCCGCGCGCCCACTTGTCGTTGATCTCGCTCGTCAGCTGCTCGACGCGGGCGTTGAGCTCCTGATAGCGCGGGATCCGCGTGCGACTCGGCGCTGCCAGCTGGATGAACACGAAGCGCCCGCGAAACTCCGGGTGGCGTGAGAGCAGCTCATCCACGGCCTGGAGGCGCTCCTCGATCCCTTTCGTGTAGTCGAGCCGATCGACGCCGACGCCGAGCAGCGTGCCGGACGGCAACGCGTGATCGTCCAGGACCTGCTGCCGGCACGCCTGCGGGGCAGGAATCTGCTCGAGCTTGCGCACGGGCCACTCGATCGAGATGGGGTAAGAGCGCACCAAGGTCGGCCGCGAGCGCTGCACCACCGCGCGCATTTCCCGATCGATGCGCGATTCGATGAACACGTCCACGGAGTCGAGGAAGTTGTTGCAATGCTGGTGCGTGTGAAAGCCGACGATGCTCGAGCCCAGCAGCCCCTCCAGGATCTCGTCGCGCCAGGGGCAGATTCCGAAGCGCTCGGGGTTGGGCCAAGGGATGTGCCAGAAGGTCAGGATGGTGGCCGCCGGCAAGCGCTCGCGAATCATGCGCGGCGCGAGCGCAAAGTGGTAGTCCTGCACCAAAATGATCGGATCTTCCCGATCGACCTCTTCGCAGACGGCTCGCGCAAACCTCGCGTTGACCTCTTTGTACTGCGCGAAATCGTCGGCGCGAAAGGTGGGCCTCGCGTGCGCCACGTGGCAGAGCGGCCAGAGCCCCTCGTTCGCAAAGCCGTAGTAATAGCCCGACTCCTCGGCGGTCGAGAGCCATACCCGGCGCAGCGCATAAGACTCCTCGCCCGGGGGCACTCTGATACGGTCGTTCGCGTCGACGGTCTCGCGATCCGCCGAGCCCGCCCCGTGCGCTACCCAAGTCCCCGAGCACGCGCGCATCACGGGCTCGAGCGCAGTGACGAGGCCGCTCGCGGGATGAAGCACGCGGACCTGGCCGGCTTCGTCACGTTCATGGATGTAAGGTTCGCGGTTGGCGAGCAGCACGATGCGCTCGCCGCGTAAGTTGCGTCGCAGCACATCCTTGAGGCGGTCAGGCGTCCACTGTCCGACGTTGGCTTCCGTCTCCGCCTCCTGGGTCAAGCGCTCGACGAGCTCTCGCAAATGTCCCACCAGCGGCTGAAACTCCTGCGACGCGCGCCCCGCCAACGCCGCGCGTAGCTGCGCGATCCAACGACGCCAGGCAAGGCGGGCGGCGAGCACGGTCATGGCGGACGCGCACACCGCGAGGACGAAGAAGCCGGCGAGCGCCTGATTGCGCGTGGTCCGCTCGCGACGCTGCGTATAACTCAGGTCGTGGACGAGCACGACGAAGCCCTGCTCGGCCCCGAATCGGATGGGATGAACAGACAGCTGCACGGGCCCGTCCACGAGCTCCGAGCTGAAGGTCC
>CAZYWR010001061.1:0-5863 GCA_964651185.1 uncultured Polyangiales bacterium | reverse complement strand
ACACCATCCGCGTCGCCCGCCAGGCGGTCGAGAAGGCCGGGCAATACGCCTACCGCGACCGCAAGGTGAAGAAGCGCAACTTCCGCGCGCTGTGGATCCAGCGGATCAACGCCGCGGTTCGCGCCGAGGGCCTCAGCTACTCGCAGTTCATGCACGGCGTGAAGCTCGCCGGCATCGAGCTCGATCGCAAGGTGCTCGCCGATCTGGCCCTGCGCGATCCCCAGGGCTTTCGCGCCGTCGTCGACGCCACGAAGTGAAGCGCCGCGGGCGCTCGTTGTGAGCTTGCGCGAGCTGCTGGGAGACGGCACGGAGACCTGGAGCTTCGACCGAAGCTGAGAGCGGGGCGCCACCCGTCGTGGAGCCCGCGGCGCGGAGCGCTCTGATGACGCAGAACGAGATCGTTCGGGAGTTCGAGGCGGTGCTCGCGCGCCTGCGCGGCGCGCACCAGAGCGCCTTCGCGGCGGCGCGCAGCGAGCACGAGCTGCGCGAGCACAACGCGCGTTTCCTCGGTCCAGCGGGGGAGCTGACCACGCTCCTGAAGCGCATGCGCGAAGTGCCGGGCGACAAGAAGCGCGAGCTCGGCAAGGCGGCGAACGCCGTCAAGGAAGAGATCGAGCAGGCGTTTGCTACACGGCTGGTAGAGCTCGCGCAGGCCGCGCGCGCGGCCGAGCTCTCGGGACCCGCGATCGACCCGACGTTGCCCGGTCGCGGCGTCCGCCTCGGCCGGCTCCATCCGATGACGCAGGTCACCTATCGTTTGCTCGATCTGTTCGCAAAGCTCGGGTTCGACGTCGCGGATGGACCCGAGGTCGACCTGCACGAGTACAACTTCGACCTGCTCGGCTTTCCGCCCGACCATCCTGCGACCGACATGCAGGACAGCTTCTACATCGCGCGCGAGGGCGCCGCGGCCGGTGCGGTCGATCGGCGCGCACTCTTGCGCACGCATACCTCGACCATTCAGATCCGCGAGATGCTCAAGCGCAAACCGCCGCTCGCGGTGGTCGCGCCAGGCGCCGTCTTCCGCCGCGACGACGACGCGACGCACTCGCCCATGTTCTTCCAGATCGAAGGGTTCGTGGTCGACGAGGGCGTGACGTTCGCGCACCTGAAGGGCGTGCTCACGCGCTTCTTGCACATGCTGTTCGGCAGCGATGCGCAGCTGACGTTTCGCCCGAGCTACTTCCCGTTCGTCGAGCCGGGCGGCGAGATCGACGTCTACCGCAACGGCCGCTGGATGGAGGTGCTCGGGTTCGGGATGATCCACCCCGTGGTGCTGGAAAACGTGGGTTACGACCCGGAGCGCGTGAGCGGATTCGCGTTCGGCATGGGCGTCGATCGCATGGCGATGCTGCTCTACGGCATCGACAACATCAAGCAGCTCTACGAGAACGACGTCCGCCTACTCGCCCAGTTCTGAGGATCGATCATGCGCGCCTCGTACAAATGGCTCCGCGAGCTGTGCCGCTTCGAGGCCTCTCCCGATATCGTCGCGGCGCGCTTGACCGCGGCAGGTCTCGAGGTCGAAGGTCAAAAGCGCTACGGCGATCTGCCCGGCGTGGTGGTCGCCGAGCTGCGCGCAGCCCGGCCGCATCCCGAGCGCGACAAGCTCACGCTGGTGACGCTGTTCGACGGCGAGCAGCAGCTCGACATCGTGTGCGGCGCGCCCAACGTGCCGCCGCCGGGCAAGCGCGTGCTGTTCGCGCGCGTAGGTGCGCGGCTGCCGAGCGGCCTCGTGATCGCCGAGCGCAAGTTGGGCGGCGTGCTCTCGCGAGGCATGATCTGCTCCGAGAGCGAGCTCGACATCGGTCCCGAGAGCGACGGCATCTTCGTGTTCGACGAGGAGCTACAGGCTGCTCCTGGCACCTCGGCCACAGACGCGCTGGCGCTCGACGACGTGGTGTTCGAGATCGCGTTGACGCCGAATCGGCCGGACTGCTTGGGGCACGTCGGGCTCGCGCGCGAGCTGAGCGCGCTGTTCGAAGCGCCCTTGCATCTGCCGGAGCTGCGCGCTCCGCGCATGCTGCGTGAGGCGCCAGCGACGGCCCCGGCGGGTACGCGCCCGCTCGCGCTCTTCAGCGTGCCGGCGGCGAACGTCGCGTCTGGGCCGGCCACGAGCACCTACGTCGCGCTACGGTTGAGCGCACCCGAGCGCTGTCCGCGCTACGCGACCGCGAGCGTCGACGGCGTGACGGTCGGGCGCTCGCCGTTTTGGCTGCGCTACCGCTTGCACGTGCTCGGCTCGCGCTCGATCAGCAGCGTGGTCGACGCCACGAACTTGGTGCTGTTCGAGTATGGCTATCCCACGCACGCGTTCGATCGCGATCGCCTGCGCGGCGATCTGATCGAAGTGCGGCTCGCGCGTGAGGGCGAGCGGGTCGTCACGCTCGACGGCGTCGAACGCACGATGGCCGAGGACGATCTGCTCATCTGCGACGCGGACCGCGCGCTCGCCATCGCCGGCGTGATGGGCGGTACCGATAGCGGCGTGAGCGCGCACACCACACGCGTTTTGGTGGAGTGCGCCTACTTCGATCCGCGCTCTGTGCGGCGTACGTCGCGGCGGCTCGGTCTACACACCGACGCTTCGCATCGCTTCGAGCGCGGCGTGGATCCGCGCGCCGTGCCCGGCGTGCTCGCGCGCGTGGCGTCGCTGATCGCCGAGCTCGCTGGCGGCGCACCGACCGCACACGGTTTCGAGGCGTACCCGGTTCCGATCTCGCCGCAGGAGATCCCGCTGCGTGCGCGACGTGTCAACGCACTGCTCGGCACGAGCCTGCCCGGCGAACGCATGCAAGGGATCCTCTGCGCGCTCGGCTGCGAGGTCGAAACGATCGCCGAGGACACGCTGCGCGTGCGAGCGCCAACGTGGCGTCCGGACCTACGCCGCGAGGAGGATCTGATCGAAGAGCTCGCGCGCGTGTGGGGTTACGACAAGCTGCCCACGGAGATCCCGAACGTGCGCGCCTCGCGGGGCGAGGAGCAGTCGTTCACGGCATTTCTGCGCCGACTCAAGGAGCGGGCCGCTGCCGTGGGGCTGACCGAAGTGGTGAACCTCGCGTTCTGCTCGCCCAAGCAGCTGGCGGCCGCGCGCGCGCCGACGACCGCGCTGCGCGTCGCGAATCCGCTTTCGGAAGAGCGCGCCGTGCTGCGCACCAGTTTGTTTCCTGGGCTCGCCCAGAACGTTCGCCACGCGCAGCGCCACCAGGTGCCGCAAGCTAGCTTGTTCGAGCTCGCGCGCGTGTTTCGTCCCAGCTCCGACGTGTTGCCCGAAGAGCGCTACCAATTGGCACTCATTCTGGCGGGCACGCGGGCGAGCTGGGTCGGCGAAACGGCCCCTTACGACTTTTACGACGCCAAGGGCCTGGTCACCGGGATCGTCGGGTCGCTGCTGCGTGGGGAGCTGGCGTGGACGCTCGATGCCGAGCTCCTGGCTGCTCAGTACCCGTTCTTACACCCCCGACGTGCTGCCCGGGTTGCACGGGCGGACCGCACGCTCGGGGTGGCCGGCGAGCTCCACCCCGACGTGGTCGAGTCCCTCGAGCTCACGGGGCCCGTCGTCTACGCCGAGCTCGATCCCAGCGCGCTGTTCGCGCTCCGGGGCGAAGGGGGCCCCCTCCAGGTCCGGCAGCCATCTCGTTTTCCGGCGTCCATTCGGGATCTTGCCATCGTGGTCGAGGAGGCGGTCGAGGCGGGCCAAGTGGCGGCGAGCTTGCGCGAGGCGGGCGCCGGCCTGGTGGAAGCGGTCGAATTGTTCGATCTGTACCGAGGCGGCCAGCTCGAGACCGGGAAGAAGAGCCTGGCGTTCCGCATGACCTACCGCGATCCTGCCGGCACGTTGACCGATCAGCGGGTAGACGAAGTGCACGCGCGCGTGGTCGAGGAGACCCGGCGCCGCTTTGCCGCTCTGCTGCGCATCTGAGCCGCGCCCGGCGCCCGGGCGCGCCCCGGTCCGCGAGCTTTGCTCAGCTTTGCCAACAAAACCGCCTATTTGCGCTTGTGCGTCGGGACATCTCGTGGTCACAATAGGGGTGGCCTGGAGGCTTTCATGACAAAAGCCGAGATTATCGACGCCGTGTATGAGAAGGTCGGCGGCTTCTCCAAAAAGGAGTCGGCTGAGATCGTGGAGGCGGTCTTCGACACCATGAAGGAAGTCCTCGCGGACGGGAAGAAGATCAAGATCTCCGGCTTCGGCAACTTCGTCGTGCGCGCGAAAAAGCAGCGCATCGGCCGCAACCCGCAGACCGGGGCGCCCATCCCGATCAGCGCCCGCCGCGTGCTCACGTTCAAGCCGAGCCAGGTACTCAAAGGCGTGCTCAATCCGCACAAGGCCGAGGCGCAGCTTCAGCGCGCACAAAGCGAAGACTAGCGGCCAGGCCGCTTCCAGCTTGGTTCGAGGCAGGCATGGCGCACGATTCTTTCGATGACGGACCCTTCGCGAGGCGCCGAGCGCCCTCGGCGCGAGAGCTCGCGCTGCGCGCCGAGCTCATGCATTTGCGTCACGAGCTGAGCTCCTTGCTCGGCGAGCTCGACGCGCTCTCGAAAGTGGCGGTAGTTCCGGCCCAGAGCGCCGTGATCACGGCGGTCGTGCCGAAGACACATCTGCTGCCGCAACACGGCTTGCTGCGCGGCTGATTCGCTCTTGCCTCGGGACGCGTGTCGACTATGTTCCGGCCCTCTCGGGCGTCCGGTCCGAGACGTTCGGGGCGTAGCGCAGCCTGGTTAGCGCACCAGACTGGGGGTCTGGGGGTCGCTGGTTCGAATCCAGTCGCCCCGACCGCGAGAAGCCCGCAGGCCCCCCAGGCCTGCGGGTCTTCGTCCAGCCGAGGGTATCGGCGACGAGGTGCACGTGAGCGCGACACCGCTGATCCTGCTGTCGAACGACGACGGCGTGCAGGCGGAAGGGTTACAGCGGCTGGCCCGAGCACTCGCGAAGTTGGGCGAAGTCTTCGTGGTGGCGCCGGAGCGCGAGCAGAGCGCGGCCAGCCATCGCATCACGCTCTCGCGGCCGCTGCGACATCGCCCTCTAGGAAGCGACATACATGCGGTCGACGGAACGCCCGCCGACTGTATCTACATTGCCCTAAACCTGCCCGGCCTCTTGCCGCGTCGGCCGGACGTGGTTGTCAGCGGCATCAATCACGGCCTCAACCTGGGCATGGACGTCGTCTACTCGGGCACGGTCGCGGCGGCGCGCGAAGGGGCGCTACGCGGGCTGCGCGCGATGGCGATCTCCGCGCAAGACGGCGCCGACTTCTCGCAAGCCGCCGCGCACGCGGCCGAGCTCGTCGCGCGCTTGCTCGCCCTCGAGACCCCGCTCGGTGCGCCGGTGCTGTTCAACGTCAACTACCCGCGCGAGGCTCCGCGCGGCGTGCGGGCGACGCGCCTCGGCCGCCGAGAGTATGCGGACTTGATCGAAGTGCGCACGGATCCGCGCGGACGCTCTTACTATTGGGTGGGCGGCCCAGTAAGCGCGCATGACGGCGCCGAGGGCGCCGATACGACGGCCATCGACGAAGGCTACGTCTCGCTGACCCAGCTCGCGTTGGAGATGACGCATGCCGCGCAGCTCGCGCTCGCGGAGCGCATGTTAAACGGATATAACGCGCAGGAACAGCGATGAGCGAGCGCGAGAGCGAGTCGGCGCAGAGGTTGCGCCGTTTGGTGCGCGACGTCCCCGACTACCCGAAGCCTGGCGTCGTCTTCAAGGACATCACGCCCGTGCTCGCCGACGCGCGCGCGTTCGCCGAAGCAGTCGAGCAGCTCGCGTTGCCGTTCATAGGTGAGCGCGTCGACGTGGTGCTGGGAATCGAGTCGCGCGGCTTCATGTTTGCGGCGCCAATCGCGCTGCGGCTGGCCGCGG
>CAZYWR010001060.1:0-7160 GCA_964651185.1 uncultured Polyangiales bacterium | reverse complement strand
CTCTCCGCTTATCAGCAGATCTGCCGAGCCCTCGAGCGACCGATCCAGCCCCGGGGGCATCCTTCCTGCGCAGCGGCGCGCCTCGGATGGTGGCCGGTCCTCGTGGTCGCCAAGCCGCTCGATCTGCTCAGGCGGCTCGCGCGGCGACGATCCACGAGCTCGAGCGCCCCAAGACGCGTCCATCCGGTCGTTGGCAGCCGCGGATCAAGTCCGTCAGTACTTGGCACACCTGCTCGCGCTTCGCTTCGGCTGCCGCTCCGGCCAAGCGTAAGATCTCTCCCGCGGGCCCGAGCGCCATGGCCAGCTCGAGCGCCTCCGCTGCATCGCGGCCCATACATAACTCGAGGTCGAGGCGCTCGAAGCCGATCCGATCAAAGCCAGCCTTTTGCAGCTGAGCGCTCACGCGATCAGGGTCGGCCATGGAGAATGGTCCCGGACCACAGGTCACTTGTTCGGCCCGATCAGGGGGCGCTACGATCTGCAACACGCGCCGCTCGACCTCATACAAGAACTCGTTGTCTTGCTTATTGCGCCAGACCAGCATCACGAGCCGAGCTCCGCTTACCAGGCTCTTTCTCACGTTGCGAAACGCGGCCACCGGGTTGGCGAAGAACATGCAGCCAAAGCGCGAGAAGCAGTAGTCGTACGGCCCGCCGAGCTCGCCTTCCTGCACGTCGCACACGTCGAAGCGTGCGTTGCGTACCCCTGCGGTGCCCGCATCGCTGCGGGCGCTGTCGATGAAGCGGGAAGTGGCGTCTACGCCGGTGGCGAATCCGAGCTCGCCGACGCGTCGGGCCAATGCCACGGTCGTGTCTCCGTAACCGCAGCCCAGGTCGAGCACGCGCGCGCCGGTCTCGGGGGGATGTCGATCGAGCGCGGTCTCGCTGTGCTGGGTGAAGGCCGAGACCAACAGGGGTTTGTAGCGTTCGAACTTGTCGAACAGGACGGTGTTCCAGGCCGTGATGGCGTTCTGATTGGAGTCGCACATAGACCCTCAGTGCTCGCGGCTGGCGGTGATGGGGGGGTGTCTTTTCTGCGCGGCTTTGACGGTCGCGACGATGCGATCGATGTCGGCCTTGAAGCGGCGCTCGTCGACCGACATGCCGTTGAGCAGCGTGCTCATGTTGCGCGTGATCGCCGCCATGCCTACGGCTTCGGCGATCTCGCGGTCGCTCGCGCCGGCGAGCTTGGCAAACTCGCTCTCCATCGCCACGCAGGGCGGGCTCGGGACCTGCGACGCGACCGCGAGCGCGATCAGCGCCTTGTCCTTGGCAGAGAGGCTCGTGTCGGGGTTCAGCTTGAGGTCCTTCATCGAGCGCCACACGCCGGGCAGCGCGGTCTCGGGCAGCTTGCGCAGAAATTCCGGCACGAAGCCGAACTGCCGCTCGATGTCTGCGAGCGCGCTCTTCGCATCGACCACCGCGATCGCCGCGCTTGCGGGCACGGGTTTCTTGGCTGCCGCCGTCAGCTTCGGTAGCTCGCTGCGGTAGCTGGCGTCGAGCTGTAAGCCGTAGAGGTAGGCGCTCGCGTGGCGCTCGGCGCCCGCCAGCGCGATGGCTTCACCCAGGTCTTCGTGGCTGGCGCCCGCCAATTTGGCGAACTCGACGTGGGCGTAGGTGCAGTAGCGGCAGGGGACTTGCGCCGCCACGGCCAGGCCGATCAGCTCTTTCACGCGCCCCGGAAGCTGCGTGTTGGGATTCATCTGCAGACCTTTCATCTCGTCCCACAGTCCCGGCAGCACGTTGTCCGGCACGCTTTTGAAGAAGCTGGGCAGAGATCCCAAGGTCTTTTCGATGTCGGTTCGCGCCGTCTGCGCGGCGTCCTCCGCCTGGGCACGGGTGGCCCACAACGCGAGCGCGCATACGATGGCTGACAGCAGTTTCCTGGACATGACTCGTTCCTTTCTCGATGTTTCGGGCCAGCGGCCCCTCCTCGAGAAAGGCGTGACGTCCCACGGAACGAGCCGTTCCCTCGGGCAGAAATCGAGCGAAGCGGCTTATTCGAGACGGAAGACGCACTGGGTGCCGGTCGTGAGGCGGGCGCTCAGGAACTCGGCAAATTCCGGACAACACTCGCGAATCCGATCGAGTCCGTGCTTGATACGGCGCTGGACTGCGCTGCGCGCGCGTTCGCTTGCCCCGCCCGCGCGCCGCGCGCGTCCTCCCAGACCTACCGCGCGCGCCAGCTCGGCGTTCAAGAACTCGAGCTCGATGCGCGCGCGCTCGGCGCGGCCCGTGTCGTTCTGGCTTTCCGCCTCGTCCAGCTCTTCCCGCAAGGCGCGCGCGCGCGCCGCATACGCCGCGCGCGCCGTGTGGTCCAGCAGCTCGCCGGCATCGCCCGCGTCGACCGGAGCATCTGCGCCCGAGAGCTCGAGCGCGTGGAACGAACGTCCCGGCGTGGCGGTGAGGCGCGCCAGATATTGCAGACCCAAGCTATCGCGCAGGCGGTAAGTCTGCCCGCGGTAGATGACGCTCCAATATTCGCCCTCGGCCGTGAAGCTGAAGGGCGCGTCCTCTGGGCGCGGCGACACCTCGATGCCGAGCGCGGCCAACCGCTGCGTCGCGAGGCGTACGAGGCCCGTCTGCTCGAGCGCCGCCGCTTGGCTGCGCGCCGTCTCGAGCAGCGCGCGTGCGCGCGTTGCATCGCCGGGCGCCCTCCGATCCAGCAGGGCACGCGCGTACTCGTACTGCGTTCGAGCGAGGTACGCACGCGCGTCGATCGTCGTCAGAAACTGGATCGCGCGATCGAAGTGCTCGCTGGCTTCGTCCCAGCGCCCGAGCCGCGCGGCCAAGAGCCCGAGGATGCGCGTCACCGGCCCATCCCACAGGATCTTGGTCGATCCCCAGTGGATCATACGGTGCCGCGCAGGCGACAGCAGCGCGTACACCTGCTCGACCAACGGACCGTCTCCGAGCAGCGCGAGCGGTTCGCCGAGGTGCGCGAACGCCGGCGGATTGGCCACGAGCGGCCAGGCTGCTTGCGGCACCAGCGCGAGGTACATGCGTGCGCTCTCGAAGTCTTCGACGCGCGCGTACGTGAACGCCGAGCCGGTGTTCTGCCAGTGCGCGCCAGCGTAGAGCGGGGCGCGATAGCGGCGAGCCTCGGGGTCGAGCGCGATCATCTCGGCGTGCCGCTCCGAAGCGCGCAGCAGGCCCTCGCGATGGAACACGAGCAAGCGCGCGAGCTGCGGATCTGCCTGACGCGTGCCCAGCACGCGGGCTTCTTCGATGAAGGCCTCGCTCTCCGCGAAACGCCCGTGGATCAGCGCGCGCATCGAGCGAAACAGCGGCACGCGCCAGAGATAGCGCTGCGCGCCGCTTTCGCGCGCGAGCCGGGCCAGCATATCGATGCGCGCGTCGGCGCCCGCGAGGTCTCCGAGCTCGAGCGCGTCGAAGCTGAGCCGAACCTGCGTGTGCAGCAGCCGCTCGCGATCATCCAGCGTGTTTGCGAGCTGCTCGACCTCGAGGTTCAAAGGCAGGCGCTCGCGCGGATCGACGATGTCCATCATGGCCGACATGCCAGTGTACAGCGCGGTCAACAGCGTGTTCGGATCGCCCAGGCGCCGCGCGGTCGCGATCGCCTCGCGGGCCAAGCCGATCGGATACTCCACGTCGCTGTGAGGCTGCATCGCAGCCGCGAGGCGCGCGGTGGTGAGCACGCGCAGCGCGCTGTCGTCTGGCGGCAAGCGGGTGAGGGCCTCCTGCAAGAGCTCGATCAGCTCGCGATCCACCAAGGCCGCGGTGATCTCGAGGCCGAACGTCAGCGCGGCGCGCGCGACCAGCTGCGGATCGGACAGTTCGCGACCTAGCTTCAGCACGGACATGCACAGCTTGCGCCCGCGCGCTCCTTGCCCGCGCCGGATCTCCGCCCTGGCCAGCGCCAACGCGAGTTCGGCTCGCAGCCGCGAGGGCGCGGCATGCGCGCGAGCTCGCGCGCGTTCGAGCAGCGTCACCGCCTCTTCGAACGCGAACAGCGCCAGGGATCGATCCGCGGCCCGCACCACGCACTCCACCACGTGATCGAGCTCGGAGCTCGCGGCCTCGAGCCAGTGGTGTGCGAGCTCGGTCAGCGGCACGTTCGCGGAGGCCTGCCGCTGCTCGAGCGCGAGCGCCACGCAGCGGTGCAGCTCGGCCTTGCGCTCGGGCGCGAGATCGGCCACCAGCACCTCGCGCATCAGGGCATGAAAGAAACGATAGCGCGCTCGATCGCGCGGCGAGAGCACGCCCAAGCGCACCGCGTCCGCGAGCGCGGATGCGACCTCGGGCACGGCCGCCTGCGCGGCTTCAGCGATCAGCACGGCGTCCATTTCATCGCCGCTCACGGCGGCGGCCTCGAGCAGCGCGCGTGTTCGCGCGGACCACCGCGCGAGCCGCGCACGAATCACGTCGCGCACGCCCGCGGGCAGCTCCGCGCGGGCGAGCGCCGGCTCGCCGTGGATCGAAAGCAGCCGGCCCAATTGCTCGAGAAACAGCGGGTTCCCCTGCGCGCGGCGCCACAGCGTCGCGGCCACCTGCGGATCGAGCTCTTGCACGTGGCACGCGAGCAGCTCGAGCGAATCCGCTTCCGACAGCCGCGCGAGCCACAGCGAAGTCCCCTCGCGACTCAAGCGCCCGATCGCCTGTTCGACCTCGGCCGACTGATTCGCCTCCACGTCGCGAAACGTGACCACGATCAGCAGAGACATGCCGCGCAGCTCGCGCGCGACGAAATGCAAGAGCGACAAGGACGACTCGTCCGCCGCGTGCACATCCTCGATCACCAACAACGCGCCGGCTCCAGAGGCCGCGCGCAGCAGCCCCACAATCGCGCGAAACAGGGCGAAACGCGCTCGTTCGGGCGGTTCTCCCGCGCGCTTCGGCAACTCGCCCAAACGCTCGCGTAGCCCGGGCAAGAGCTCGACCACCAGCCCTGCGCTGTCGCCGAGCGCGGCGCGCAGGTCGCTGTCGCTCGCGATGCGTGCTGCCGCGCTGGACAGCACGTCCAGCCAGGGCCAAAACGCCGGCGCGCCGCCGGACTCCCAGCAGCGGCCCCAAAATACCGCGAGGCCGCGCTCGCCGGCTTCGGCGCTCAGCTGATCGGCGAGGCGCGTCTTACCGATGCCCGGCTCGCCCGCCAGCAACATCAGTCTGCCGTGTCCAGCCTGCGCTTGATCGAGCGCGCGTGTAAGCTCGAGTAGCTCGGCGGCTCGTCCGACGAACGTTCCGGATCTCACGTGCGTGACACTACTACGGTGCCTTGCGCGTGTGCCAGCAGGCGAAGGGCCTCTGAAGATGGCAGCGCGGCGACTTTGGCGGAGGCCTGGCGACATCCTCGGCGAGAGCGCCTTGAGGGAACCTTGGGGAGTCGCACGACCGCCCATGGGCTCCGCATCGTTGCCGCGCGCTCGGCCGCCCTTTCGTCCGCGCGCGGGAGGCGAACGCGGGCCGCTTACTGAGCGGCTTGCGCCGTCGCTACGCCGGTAGCCGCGTCGAGCTCGGCCCAGGCTTGGTCGGCGCGCGCCGCGACCGCGGCCCGCACCTGCTCGTCGAGCTGCTTCATTCCGGAGACGATGCCCTTGAAGCGCTCGACGTTCAGGCAGACCAGGCTGTGCAGGGTGCTGCGGCTCGAGATCCACGTCTCGTTGACCTCGGTGCCGCTCAAGGTGGTGTCGGTGATCTGCTTGCTCGCGTCCTGCACGTGCTGCTCGTCGTTGGCGGCCTCGCCGAACTGACTCCCGCCCGAGGTCGTGGCTTGGTAGTCCTTGAGCATCGCGGCGACCTTGATCTCGAGCGTGCGCGCCAGCGCGGTGCGCGCGCGGCCCGCCGACGCTGACTGCGCCATGTTCATGTTGCTGGTGGCGCCCATCGAGCCTTCACCGCAGATGACGTTCAGGTCGTCTCGGTCCTTTCGATACGAGGCCGGCGCCGTCACCCAAGTTGGCGCAGGTTCTCCGCGCGCGTCGACGAGTTCACCCGCGAGCGGTCCCGACTCGGGCGTAACGGGCGGCGGCGCGTTCTTGGCGCAGCCGAGCAGCGCGAACGAGAGCAGGGCGGCACAAGACCAGTGAGAGATGCGCAAGAATTCTTCTCCCCTCAGTGGCTCGCCGCTTCACGCAGCGAGCACGAGAGATGATACTAGAGTGCGGAAGGTCCTATTGCGATTTCTTCAGGTCGGTGGTCTGGTCGGTCTGAGTATCATGGGATGCGTTCGGTGGCATGATACACAGACAGCTGGCACGACTGGAGTGCGAGAAGCTGGACAGACGACATCGGCGCTCGGGCCCGCATCGTATCTTCCGCGCTGCAGCTTGGAACGTCAGGCGTGGCTGCTCAAGCTGCCAGCGGGAAACGAGGAAGTGTTCTACGGTGCGGGCGCGGCCGCTTCCGAGCCAGCCGCGCTGGACGTGGCGCGGGCCGACGCGGCGAAGTCGATCAGCGTGCAGGTGCGCGAAGCGATGACGGACACCCAGACGCTCTGGTCTGGGAGCGGCGCCGACGCTCGCTCGCGCGACCAGATCGTGCGCGCCGCGTCGTCGTACGTCGATCGCCGGATCGAGGGCTGCGACGTGCAAGACAAGTGTCTCGATCAGCTGCACGCGGTGCACGTGCTGCTGGCGTGTGCGCGGCAAGGAGAGTTAGAGCGCCAGCTTACACTGGCGGTCCGTAAGATCGCCGAGAGCTGGACAGGCGGCGGCGCGCTCCTGGTCGTGCCCGGCACGGACGACCAGGGCTACGTGACGCAGCTCGGCGAATACGCCGCGCAGCTCGCGCGCGATGGCTTCGGCGCCAGCGCCGCGCGTCGGCCCGACGCGCTTCGCCTGGTCTCCTCGCCGCCCTGGAGGCCGTCGGACCTGCACCAGGCAGCGCGCGACGCGGGAGCGAGTTACCTCTTGCGCATCGAGTACCTCGCCTTGCACGACTTGGAGCTCCGCTTCTCCGTGTACGTGCAGGACGTGAAGACCGACTACCACGTAGCCGGCGCGGACGTGGGCTTCGACATCCAGCTCGAGCCAGCCCAGGCCGCGCTGTTGGCCGTGAGGGGCCCGCTCCTGCCGCAAAAGGGCGCGCAAGACCTGGTCAACGCAGCCGGCAGCTTCGCGGTGCCGCTCGAGCTCTCGAAGACGCTGCTTCACGAAGGGGAGGCCATCTCGATCCGCGTGATTCCCCCGCGCGACGGCTACG
>CAZYWR010001059.1:0-3920 GCA_964651185.1 uncultured Polyangiales bacterium | reverse complement strand
AGGCCGAGCTCGCCGAGCGCTGAGCGGCCCGCTATTTCGCGGCGACGCCCGGCAGCGTGTACACGAACGTGATCGCAAAGCGCAGGTAGCTGTCGGTGCCGCTCTTGGGCAGGTCGAGGTTGGGGTTATCGGAGAGGCCGAAGTCGTAGTGAAAGCGCCGGTAGTCGAGCGCCGCGCGCACGCCGTACTCGGGCTTGAAGCGGAACAGAAAGCCCGCGCCCGCTTCCCAGCCGCGCGACGCGAGGTTGGGCGCGTAGTTCGCCTCGCCGATCTCGCCGGCCCCGAGCACGATCAGGTACGCGAACGAGGCGTCGAAGCTCAGCCAGTCGACGAAGCGCACCACGGCGCCGGCGCCGAGCCGCACGGCGCTGTAGTTGACCGCGGGCAGTCGCACGTCTTCGGGCAAGCCATTCACCTTGAAGGCCTGCTTGAGATAGCCAGCGCGAAAGCGCAGCTCGAAGTCGTCGAGCGGGATGCGCCCGATCGCGCCGATGCTGACGTCGTACGCGCTCGTGTCGAGCTTCTTGTCGCCCAGCCTAGACTTGAGCAGCAGCGCGTACGACATGTCGAAGTCGAGGCCGAGGTTGGAGTACCAGGCGTTGCTGAAGTGCGCGCCCGGGTAGTACTGCGCGCTCAACGCCAGGTTGGCTGATGGCGAGCCCTGGTCGGTGCTCTTGTAGCTGCTCAAGTTGGTGGCGCCGTCGTAGCTGAGCGTGCGCCAGATGATGCGCGGCCCGATCGCCGCCACGAGCGCAGGATGTGTCACCGACTTCTCGCCGGGCGCCCTCGGCTTCTCTTCGGCTGCGGGCGTCGGCGCCTCTTCGGCTTCCTCGCGGCGCGGGCGCCGCGGTTTGGGCTTAGGCGCCTCCTCGACCTCTCCGATCGGCTCCTCGACGGGTTTGGGCTTGGGCTTCTGCTTTTTCGTCGGCGGCGAGCTCTCCGCGATCGCCGGCCCGAGCGCGCGCCAGACGGAGCTCCCGATCGTCTTCATCTGCGAGCGGCGCTTCGTCCACGTCTCCTCGTGGACGACCTCGCCGGTCGCGGCGTTGCGCACGCGCACGTTGATCTGAAGGTTGCGGCCGCGCTTCTGGACGTCGCCTTCGATGATCGCGCTCAGCTCGAGCGCCTCACCCACCTCGCGAAAGTCGTCTGCGGTCTGGAGCGAGTTGCCGAGGCGGCCGGCCGTGCTCTTCACCTCGCGCGCGCTCACCAGCTCGACCTCGGGCCGCTGCTTGAGCGCCTTCGCGACCTGCGCGTGCGCAGCGGCCGCGCTCTGACCCTCGAAGTTCATGACCGCAACGCGCTTCTCTTCCTGGGCGTGGACGGCGTGGGTGCCCGAGAGCCAGAACGTGAACACAGCCCATGCGACCACCCAAATGTTCAGCGCTCGAGTCACTCGCTTCCTCCTCGCTCACCTCGCGGTGAGCGGCAGCGTCGCCCTGGGCTCGCGCCATCGGCGCGCGCTCCGACCACTATAAGATCCAAGCCTTCGTCGCGATGGTCAAAAGCGGTGCGGTCAGGCGCCGGGGAGCGCAGCGAAAAACGCGGCGCTCGCAGTGATCAGCAGCGACCCTAGAGCACATGGCAGGACACTCGGCGCGATCTTGCGCCCGCCCAGCACGCGCAGACTGGGCACGCTCCAGATCGCGATCTGCACGAGTGGCAAGGCAATGGCCGCTGCGGACGGTGCAGCGAAAAACGCGCTGACGAGCCAGAGCAGGGCGAGGGCGAGCGCGACCCCCAGGGACGCGCGCGCGGCGCCGCGGTTCACGCGCACGTAGCGCGGCGGCGTGCGATCGGGCGCGACCAGCGCGAGCGCGACCAGCGCGTACAAGAACGGGATGACGGGGGCCATGTAAAGCGGCTCCTTCGCCACCGGGACCGAGAGCGGGACGAGCCCGAGCAGCGCGCCGACGAGGGCCGCGGCGAGCGCCCGGCGTGTGCGGCTCATGCGCCGGGTGGTCGCGGGCAAGCCCAGCGTGAGCGGCACGAACAGCGCGCCGTGATCGCGCAGCAGCCAGCCGACGTAGGCCCATGAGGAAGCGGCGCTCGCGCGATCGCTGCTCAGCTTGGGGGCCGTGACGCCGTGGCCGCTGAACAGCCCGAGGTAGACCCACTCGAGCCACGCCCCGAGATCCCGAGGCGCCGCGACAGCCACGAAGGCGAGATGGCTGAGCGCGAAGAGGGCACAAGCGAGCGCGAAGGCGAGCGCCGCCGCGCGCACCCGGTTTCGCTCGGCCGGTTCGGCGCCGTAGCTCGCGGCTGCGAAGAGAGCGACGCAAGCGAGCAGACCGGGCACGAACAACCACATCTTGGTCGCGAACGCGAGGCCTACGCTGGCGCCGGCGAACAGCCCGTAGCGGGGCGCCTGTCGCACGACGGCGTGCACCGCACAAGCGAAGCCGAGCAGACACAGCGCCGCCACGAGCGGTTCGAACTCGCGTCGCGAAAAGTGCGCGACCACCATCGGCGCGGTGGCCAAGAGCAAGGTCAGCGTGCGCGCCGCGCGGCGGTCGACGGGCGCCAGCGCCGCGAAGCCTGCGAGCAGGAGCAGGCCGAATACCGCCAGCGATACCACGTCGTAGCCGTGGCTCCCGAGCGGCCCGGCGAGGGCGAGCAAGAGCGGGTAGAGCGGCGTGTTGCCGAGGTGCGGCAGCGCGTCGCGCTGCCAATCGACGACCGGACCGCGCGTCACCGAAGGGTGGACGAAGCCGTCCCAGCTCGCTCGGATGTTCTCGGCCATCACCGCGTTCACCTGCTCGTCATGCGTGCGCGGCGCGTCCCGCAGCAGGTTGCCGCTCGCGAACAACGCGAGCGCGACGCCCACCACGAGCGCGGTCGCCGCGCGGGCTGGCGCCTCGGGCGCCCCCGACAGCAGGCTCTCGCGCTCGCCTCCACCCTCACGCGGCGGCGCGAAGGCGAGGTACTTCACGCCCACGAAGTTGACCAGCGTGGCGAGAAAGATGCCGAGCACGCTCAACAGCAGGTAGCCGTGCCCCTGATCGAGCTGCGTGAGCCGAATCAGCGCGTCGATGGCCAGCATGCGCACCGTCAGCCCGATCAAGTTGGCGCCCACGTAGGCGACGTAGCTCTGCACGAGCGGCGTCTCGCGCGCGTGCTCGAAGCTGAAGCGCCGGTTGATCGCGTAGTTGAAGGTGACCGCGGCCGTGAAGCCGAACACCTGACAGAGGCGCGTGTCGAGCGCCAACGCCCGCTTGAGCGCGAACACGATCGTGAGATCGACCAACAGCCCGACGAAGCCGACCAGGCAGAACTTCAACAGCTCGACGAAGGTGGGAAAGCGGAACTTGTAGAGCTTGTACAGGTGCTCCAGATACTGACCGAGCACGCGTAGGCTCTGCTTGCTCTCGCCGAGCTCGCGATCGGCGAACACGATCGGCACCTCGGCCAGGCGCGCTGGATGCGCCTTGACCACGGTTTCGAGCACGATCTTCCAGCCCACCGGATCGAGCGTCAGCCGCTCGAACAGGCTCCGGCGTATCGCCATGTAGCCGGTGGTGGGATCGCTCATCCCGCTCAGCCCGAGCGCGAGCGAGGCAGCGAAGCGCGACTTGAGCTGCGAAAACAGCGGCCAGTCGCTCGATCCGCCGCCGGGCACGTGGCGGCTTCCCACCACGATCTCGGCCTTGTCGGCTTGGATCATGCGCACCATCTCGGGCAGCGCTTCGACCGGGTGGCTGCCGTCGGCGTCCATCACCACGCACACCTCGGCCTCGGACATGCGAAAGCCCGCGATCACGGCGGTCGCAAGCCCGCGCTCGTCCGTGCGCTCGAGCACGCGCACGGGAAAGCGGCTCGCGAGCTCGCGCGCCACCTCGGCGGTGCGATCCGGCGAGGCGTCATCGACGACGATCACTTCACCGCAGAGCTGTGCACCTTCGAGCGCGGCGACGATGCGC
>CAZYWR010001058.1:0-8315 GCA_964651185.1 uncultured Polyangiales bacterium | reverse complement strand
CCACGAACGCTGAGGAGGCGCATCTGGCGCCTTTCGACCCGCGCTTCGGGCGCGGCTGGGTCGCGCTCGGTGCGGCGCTCAACGGCCTCGCGCTCGGGCTCGGCCTGGTGCGCTTGGCGCCCGCGCGGACAGTGGCCACCTACGAGCTCGCGCCCCGTTTGCCGAGCTTGTGGACGCTCGGCCTGGTGAGCTTCACCGCGCTCTACGTTTTGGCCCGACGGCGCACGCCTCAGGCGCTGCGCGGCCTGCGCGTGCTCATGCCGCTGCTCGCGCTCATCTCGCCGGTGACCCTGCTGTGGGCCCTCGGCCGGCTCGGTTGGAGCGTCGAGCTCGGCAGCGCGCCCTACGCCGTCGCGCTCGGGTCGGGCTTGATGTTGGTCGGCGGATTCAAGCTCGGCGTCTCCGGTACGCCAGCCGCACGTAGCTCCTAGAACACACGATACGTACGCACGGATCGGCCGAGCGCATCCCCCGCGCGAACGTGTGAGGGCCCTAGCTGCGCGGCCGTCCAATGCGCGCGCGTTGCGTGGGACAGCGCACACGGAGGTGCTCGCGCTGCGCGCTCCGATCGCCGCGGGCGAGGCCTGTCCCCAGACGCCGACCTGGCTCCAGCGATCGCCGGCGTTTGACGGCTGGTGACAACCGGTTCGGCAGGCGCCGGTGGGCTACGTGTCGACCTGTTAGGCCGCCGTCACGGACGGCGAGCGCCCTCATGAGGCAGTACTGTCCAGCGCACTCGAGGCCGCTCGCGAACCTAGCTTCGAGCCCTCAGCGTACGGGTTCAGCGCGCTCGTGTCCACGTCAGAAAACGGCGTGTGCACAAGGTCTTTCAGCGCGCTACAGGCATTAATAATCACCGCCGTGGCGGCTTCTCAGGTCCTCTGCTCGGGCCTATACTTTGGAAACCCCTCACCCGGTGGGCAGGCGCTCTCGGTTAGGAGAACGGGATGGAGATCAAGCAGCAGCTCAGGCTCTCACAGCAGCTCGTGATGACGCCCCAGCTGCAGCAGGCCATTAAGCTGCTCCAGATGTCGCGCATGGAGCTCGTCGACATGGTCCGCGAAGAGCTCATGGAGAACCCGGTCCTCGAGGACACGATGGACCAGGTGGATGGGGTCCGCGCCGACCGCACGGAAGCGAACGTGGAGCGCGCCGAGATTTCCACGATCGACCAGCAGATCAACGCCGATGATCGCGCGATCGGCCTCGAGACCAAGGCCAACGACAAGAAGGCCGAAGAGATCGACTGGGAGCGTTACCTCGAAAACCACGCCATGCAGGCGCCGCTGCCATCGTTCCGCGGCGGGCTCGACGACGAGCTGCCGAGCTACGAGGCCACGGCGACGCGCGCCGAGGATCTCACTGACCACCTCACGTGGCAGATCCGCATGAGCGACCTGCTCGACGAGGAAAAGGCGTTCGCGCTCTTGGTCGTGGGCAACCTGGACGAGGCCGGCTACCTGCGCATCGAAGGCGTGCCTGAAGAAGACATCGTGCCGCGGCTCGCGGCCGACGCCGAGCTCGATCCCGAAGACGCCGAAGAGGTCCTGAAGATCATCCAGCGTATGGATCCCGTCGGGGTGGCGTCGCGCAACCTGCGCGAGTGTCTGCTCGTGCAGGCAGACCACCTCGATCTCGACCCGCTGGTGATCGCGGTCCTGAGCGATCACATCGGCAACCTGGAGAAGCGCAACTACCAGGCGATCGCCAAAGCGCTCAAGGTCTCGGTCGAAGAAGTCTACGACGTCGCTCAGGTGATAGCCGAGCTCGAGCCGCGGCCGGGGCGCAACTTCGTGACCGAAGAGGCGCGCTACATCACGCCCGACGTCGAAGTGATCAAAGTCGGCGACGAGTACTTCGTGCGCGCCAACGACGACGGCATGCCGCGGCTCAAGATCAGCAATTTCTACCGCGCCGCCATGCAAGGCGATCCCAAGGCCAAGGAGTACATCCAAGGCAAGCTCCGGAGCGCCCAGTGGCTCATCCGCAGCATCGACCAGCGCCGCAAGACCATCGAGCGCGTAACCGAGTGCATCGTCGACAAGCAGCGCGAGTTCTTCGACAAGGGCATCGACTTCCTGAAGCCGATGATCCTGCGCGACGTGGCCGAGACCGTGGGCATGCACGAGAGCACGATCTCGCGCGTCACCAGCAACAAGTACGTGAACACCCCGCAGGGGCTGTTCGAGCTGAAGTTCTTCTTCAACAGCGCCATCCGCCGCGAGCACGACGACGACATCGCGTCGGAGAGCGTGAAGCAGGCGATCAAGAAGATCATCGCCGAGGAGGACCCGCGTGAGCCGCACAGCGATCAGAAGATCGTCGAGATCCTCGCCCAGCAGGACATCGTGATCGCTCGCCGCACGGTGGCGAAGTATCGCGAGATGCTCGGCATCCTGAGCTCCTCGAAGCGAAAGAAGTATTTCTAATCGCGTGCGCGTGGAAGCGGACTGAGAGGCTAGCGCTCGTTTGACGGAATCAGCCGGCGAGCACCGATCGGAGGGAGTGACATGAGGATCGCATTCACGTTTCGTAACATCGAATCGTCCGACTCCATCAAGAGCTACGCCTCCGAGAAACTCAGCAAGCTACAGCGCTTCATGCGCGCGCCGCTCGACGCGGACGTGACCTTGTCGATGGAGCGCCATCATCATCAGGTCGAGGTGGTGCTGCGTTCCGACGGTCACACCTACGTCGCGACCCAACAATCCGAGGACATGTACGCGTCGATCGACCTGGTCACGGATTGCATCGATCAGCAAGTCCGGCGCTCGAAGGGCGCCGAGCACGATCGGCGCCGCAACGCGAACAGCGAGAAATAAACGCGCTGCTCGTGGGCGCCCCCCTCTCCACCTCCTCCGCACCGCACGCGGGGACACGCGAAGAGCGCTTGCCATGCGCCTGACGGACATCCTGAGCGAAGCGCGCGTGACGACGCAGCTGGCCGCGACCACGAAGGAAGGCGCGCTGTTCTCGTTGGCGCAGCTGTTTACGCGCGACGACGCGACGCTCGACGCGCGTTCGGTGTACGAGGTCTTGAGCGAGCGCGAGCGGCTCGCGAGCACCGGGATCGGCAGCGGCGTGGCCATCCCGCACGGGCGCATCAGCGTGCTCGACAACCTGCGCGCGGCCGTCGCGGTGAGCCCGAGCGGCATCCCGTTCGATGCCATCGATGGGTCTCCCGTGCGCATCGTCGTGGGCGTGCTGGCGCCCCAGCACCATACCGGCGATCACTTGCGGGTGCTGGCGCGCGTGTCGCGGTTGTTGCGCAGCCGCGACGTACGCGAGAGCCTGCTGGCCGCGCGCGAGCCGCACGATGCCTACGAGATCATCGCGCGGGCCGACGCTGGGTAAACCGCGCGTGGACTGGGCTCACGACATCGAACGCGGCTCGCTCGTCTCCGGCGTGACCGTGCCGGCCCATGCGATCCTCGAGCATCCCGAGCTGCGCGACAAGCTGGTGATGTGTGCGGGGGCGCGGGGGCTCGAGCGCCCGATCGATCATCCGCGTGTGCAAAAATCGGGGCTCATGCTGGTCGGGCACACGCAGGGACTCGTCTCCACGCGCGTGCAAGTGCTGGGAGAAACCGAGATCAGCTACCTCGAATCGCTCGACCCGGATACGCGCGCGGAGCGCGTCGCGTTCTTGTGCTCGCTCGGCATCTCGCTCGTGATCGTCACGCGAGGCGTGGTGCCGCTCCCGGAGCTGGTCGAGCACGCGGATCGCTCGGGCACGCCGCTCGCAATCTCGCCGGCGCGCTCGAGCACCACCATCAACGCGCTGCACGCGGTGCTCGATCGGCTGCTCGCACCGCGCGCGCGCGTCCACGGTGTGCTGGTCGAAGTGTACGGCGTGGGCACGCTCTTGATGGGACCGAGCGGCATCGGCAAGAGCGAGTGCGCCCTGTTTTTGGTCGAGCGCGGGCACCGCCTCGTGGCCGATGACTCGGTCGAGTTGACCCGATTGCCCGGCGCGGTCGTGATGGGGGCGCCTGCACCGCTGCTGCGCCATCACCTCGAGATCCGCGGTGTCGGCATCCTCAACATTCGCGACCTGTTCGGGGCCACGGCGGTGCGCGATGAGGCGCGGCTCGATCTGGTCGTGGAGCTCTGTCCGTGGCGCGAAGACGAGGCTTACGAGCGACTCGGGCTCGACGAGCAGGCGATCGAGCTGCTCGCCACCAAGATCTCGCGGCTGCGCATCCCGGTGCGCCCCGGGCGCGATATGGGTGTTCTGCTCGAGATGGCCGCCCGCAACCACCTGCTCAAACGCGAGGGCGTGCACGGCGCCCGCCGTTTCGCCGAGCGGCTCGAGCGCGAGCTGGCAAACAAAGGCGAACCGCGCCCTGACGAAGGCGAGCCAAGGTAGCGCGGCGAGCAGAGTGACCGAAGTCGCGCCGACGCGGGCGAGCGGCGGGTTCGGAAAGAGCGCGCTGGCGCGGGCGAGCTGCACGCGAACCGCTCTCGACATCGGGCCCAGTCCGCGCGGAAACGGTGCTTGCCGCGGTTTTCCTGTACACTTTGGCCGGTGGACGGGGTTCAGCTCGTCGTCGTGACCGGTCTGTCGGGCGCAGGGCGTAGCACCGCGTTGCGCGTGCTCGAAGACCTCGGCTTTTATTGCGTGGACAATCTTCCGCCGCGGCTCGCTCCCGGGCTCCTCGAGCTGCTCGAAGATGGCAAGGCGCTGGTGCCGGTCGGACTCGGGATCGACGTGCGGACCGGCGTGTTCCTGGAGGGCGCGGAGAGCGCGCTGACCGAGCTCGAGGCGCGCGGCTTTCTGCCGGAAGTGCTGTTTCTCGACGCGAGCGACGAGGCGCTCGTGCGGCGCTTCAGCGAGACGCGCCGGCCGCATCGACTGGCGTCGCAAGGCAATGTGCTCGACGCGATCCGGCTCGAGCGCGAGCGCCTCGCCCAGCTGCGCCGGCGCGCGACGCGCGTGATCGACACCACGCATTTGACCGTCCACGACCTACGGCGGCAGCTGGTTCAGCTCGTCTCCGGGCGCATGGACGGGATCCGGCTGGTCACACGGATCGTCTCGTTTGGCTTCAAATACGGCTTGCCCCAAGATGCGGACTTGGTCTTCGATGTGCGTTTCTTGCCGAACCCGCACTTCGTCCCCGAGCTGCGCCCGTACAGCGGTCTGGACCCGCCCGTGCGCGATTACGTGCTCCAGAGCGCGGAAGCCCACGAGCTCTTGAGCGATCTCAGCGCACTCCTCGACAAGCTCTTGCCGCGCTACGCTGCGGAGGGCAAATCGTATTTGACCGTCGCGATCGGCTGCACCGGCGGCCGCCACCGCTCGGTCGCGATGGCCGAGGTGCTCGCCAAGCAGCTCAAGCATGGACCAGTCGTCGTGTCGCACCGCGACGTGGAGAGGGCAGGAAGGTAGGATGGACGCGCGCGGAACTTTCGAGATCGTGAACAAGCTCGGCATGCACGCGCGCGCCGCGACCAAGCTCGTCCAGACCGCCTCGCGCTTCCGTTCCGACGTGCAAATCGAGAAAGACGGCCACGTAGCCAACGCCAAGAGCGTGATGGGAGTGCTGCTGTTGTGCGGGCATCAGGGCTCGCGCATCACGGTTTCGGCGCGCGGGGAGGACGCGCACGCCGCGGTCGACGCCATCGGCGCGCTGATCGCCGACCGCTTCGGAGAGCTGAGCTGATGCTCGGAAAGCGGCAGGTGCTGACGGGCATCGCCGCCTCCCCGGGCGTCGCCGTCGGCAAGGTGTGCCTGTTCGAGCGCGGCCACGTCTACGTTCCGCGCCGCTACATTTCGCGCGCGCAGATCGACAGCGAGGAGGAGCGCCTGCACGGAGCGATCGAGGAGTCGCGGCAGGAGCTCGAGACCATCCGCCAGCGCATCGGCGCCGCCACCGAGCACCGGCTCCTGCTCGATGCGCAGCTCCTGATGCACCGGGACGAGCTGCTCATCCACGGCGCCATCGAGCTCTTGCGCGAGCGCTCCATCAACGCCGAGTGGGCGCTCGCGCAGGTGATCGCCAGCATCGCCGGGCGCATGCGCAGCGCGAGCGAAGCCTATTTCCGTGAGCGCGCCGTCGACATCGAGAACGTGGGCGAGCGCATCCTCTCGAAGCTCGTGGGCAACAAGGCCGAGCTCCCGCAGATGACCGCGCTGTCGGTGATCGTGGCGGATGACCTCGGCCCGGCCGACGCAGCGCAGCTCTTGCGCTCGAGCGCCTGCGGCATCGCCATCGACCTCGGCAGCGCCTCGAGCCACACCGCAATTCTGGCGCGCGCGCTCGAGATCCCGGCGGTGGTCGGCGTGCGCAACTTGTCGCGGCTGGTGGCCGAGGACGACGCGATCATCGTCGACGCGTTCCGCGGCGAGATCGTGCTCTGGCCGAGCGAGGACGAGCAAGAGCACGCGCGGGCGCGCGCGAGCCGCTATCGCGCGTTCACGCGCAGCCTGCGCGAGCGCGTCGCGCGCACGCTGCAGAGCGCGGACGGCGCACCGCTGCGCCTCGAGGCCAACGTCGAGCTCCCCGCGGAGGCTGCGCTCGCGCTGCAGGAGGGCGCGGGCGGAATCGGGCTCTATCGCACGGAGTTTCTCTACCTGGATCAGACGGTGCCCCCGAGCGAGGAGGAGCAGGCCAAAATCTATCGCGATGTTGCCCAGGTGATGGCGCCACGACCGGTGGTGTTCCGCACCTTCGACATCGGCGGCGACAAGCTCCACGGCTATCACGGCGCCGAGCTGTTGAACCCTGCGCTCGGCTTGCGCGCGCTCCGGCTCGGCCTCGCCACGCCCGAGCTCCTGACGACGCAGCTGCGCGCGCTCTTGCGCGCGAGCGCCGTGGGCGACGTGCGCATCATGTTCCCGCTCGTCACCAGCGTCGAAGAGCTGCGCAGCGCACGTCGCTTGCTGGACCAGGCCCGGTGCGAGCTCGAGCGCGAGGGAGTCGAGCTCGCGCGCGTGCGTGTGGGCTGCATGATCGGGGTGCCCTCCGCGGTGCTGATGGCCGACGCGCTGGCCAAAGAGTGCGACTTTTTTTCGGTCGGCACAAACGATCTCGTGCAGTACACGCTGGCCGCCGATCGCACCAATCCGCAGGTCGCGCACCTCGCGAGCGCGCTCCATCCCGCCGTGTTGCGGCTGCTCGATCTGACGGCGAGGGCCGCCAAAACTGCCGGCATCGAGCTCGCGATCTGCGGCGGCATGGCGGCCGATCCGCTGGCGCTGCCGGTCGTGCTCGGGCTCGGCTACGAGCAGCTCTCGGTCGACGTCGGCTACCTGCCGCTCGCACGGGCGATCATCGAGCGCATCGAGATCGATCTCGCGCGCAGCGCGGCGCAGGCGGCGCTCGGCTGCGTGACGACGAGCGAGGTGCGGGCCGTGCTGATCGATCGCTTCCGCAGCTCCCTCGGGGATCTGTGGAGCGAGCAGGGCATGGAAGTTTGAGCGCTGCGCCCGCTCGTCCGGCGCTCTCGCTACTTCAAGTACGCGTTGAGCTGACCGAACCACTCATCGAGCACCTCCGTTGCGTTCGCGCCGCGCTCGATCATGCCTTTGCCGCCGATGCGCACGAGGCCGCGGTCGCGTAGCGCCTGAAACGCGCTCTCCAGCTTGTGCTTCGAGATCGACTCGCGATCCTCGATCTCGCCCGAGTGATAGAGACGCTCGCCCAGCGCGAGCGCGCGTTTGAGCCAGTCCTTGCGCGAAAGGCCCTCCGCCGGGAGCTCGAGCACCGTGCGCCCGGCCAGCAGATAACCCTCGAAATACGTGCGCACCATCAGTGCGTAGATCGACACACGATGGCCGAGATCATCGGTCGGTCGTATGCGGTCGCCCACGCGCTCGAGCTCGCCCGCGCGCAGCATGTCGCGCAGCGCGTCGTCGAAGATCTGATCGAAGTCGGCGTCCGCGCGGTACATGAACTCGTACTTGAACAGGCGCGAGATCTCGCGCACGCGCGGGCGCAGCGCCTCCTCGCTCACGGCGCGCTCTTCCTTGCGCACCAAGAGCGCCGCGGAGATCAGCGCGCGCGGCACGAAGAACTGGATGATGTTGTTCTTGTAGTACTCGAGCCCGAGCCGGCGCTCCTCGGGCACGCGGTAGACGGCGTCCTTGCCCTCGCCGTGCTGAAGCACGAGCTTGCCATCGCGCAACAAGCCCACGGCCTCATCGAGCGCGCGCTGGTTGACTGGCCCGGGGCCGTCGATCGTCGGCGCGAGCCGCGCGCCCATCTCGCGCAGCATGTCGCGCAGGAGCGTCGCGAGCTCGGCGAGCCGTTTGTGGCTGATGCCGCGCCGCCGGTGCACCATCAAGCACGTGGACACGAGCGCGACCGGCG